>JAVHRY010000132.1:0-26673 GCA_036171915.1 Elusimicrobiales bacterium
CGAAGGAAAAAGGGAGCGGCTCCCGGGAAAACAGACGATAACCGCTCTTATGTTTACTACAAAGTTAGGAGCTGATAATGCTTTCACTCGCGGAACTTATGACCAAGAAAGAGGGATTCGGAGCCCTGGTGATGGGAAACCACGCGCTGGCCCGCGCACTGGCCGAAGCCGGCACGCTGGTGATTACGAGTTACCCGGGCTCGCCCACGCCGGAAATTGCCGAAGCCCTGCAGGCCCCGCCGGAAAAGAACCGCGCCTATCACTTCGAATTCGCCGTTAACGAAAAGGTCGCCCTCGAGCTCGCCGCCGGCGCCTCCCTGAACGGCCACCCCTCGGCGGTTTTCTTCAAGTCCGTAGGCCTCAACGTGGCCGCCGACTCGATGGTGCAGCTCGCTCTTATGGAACTTATGGGCGGCATGGTGGTGATACTCGGCGACGACCCCGGCGCTAATTCCTCGCAGAACGAACAGGATAACCGCTGGTTCGCGCGCATGGCCTATCTCCCTGTCTTTGAGCCCGCCACCCCGGCCGAAGTCTACGTGATGTATAAGGAAGCCGCCGCGCTGTCCCGCGAGCGGCATGCCCCAGTTATCTTCCGCCTGACCACCCATGTCTGCCACGCCAGGGAAACGGTGAATTTCAGTTCCCTGCCTGCCGCCGCCCCGGACTGGGCTCCCGCTTTCGACGTGAAGAACGGGCCTTACGTGCCCATCACCGCCGCCGTCTTCCCGCTGAAGGAGCGCGCTTTGGCAAAATTGGACGCCTGGGCCGACTACAGCGAGAAAAGCGCCCTTAACGCCATATATAAAGCCCCTGCCGCTCCGGGCAAGCGCCTTGGGGCTATCTCCTGCGGCCTGCCGGCCCTTTGCCTGCTTGAGGCGGTCAGGTCCGCCGGGGCTCCCGTGGACGTCCTGAAGCTAGGCGTCACCTACCCGCTGCCCCGCAAACTCACGGCTGAATTCCTGCACGCGCACGACGAGGTATATATTCTTGAGGAACTCGACCGCGTGATGGAAACGGAGATTAAGGCGCTGGCTTACGACCGCGGCATAGAGTGCCGCCTGCAGGCGCGCCGCGGCAACGGAGAACTGATGGGAGAAATGACCCCCGAGAAAGCCCGCGCCTCCCTGGCGGCGGCCTGGCCAGAACTCTTCCCGGCCCCGGAAAAAAGGGCCTTCGCCGCGCCGGCACCGCGCGCTCCCCAGATGTGCCCGGGCTGCGGCCACCGCTCGGCTTTCCACGCCATCAAGAAGGCGCTGCCGCCCGGAGCCATCACCGTGGGCGACATCGGCTGCCATTCGCTGGGGTTCCTGCCGCCGTACGACATGGGGGAGATCCTGTTCTCCATGGGCCACTCGGTCTCCACGGCGGCGGGCCTGGCGCTCAATAATTCCAGCCGCAAGGTAGTGGCCTTCGTGGGCGATTCCACCTTCTTCCACGCCGGCATGCCCGGCGTGGTCAACGCCGCCTGGCGCGACAGCGACATCACCCTGGTGCTGCTGGACAACGGCACCACGGCCATGACCGGGCACCAGCCGCGCCCCGGCAGCGGCGGGCTGGGCGAGCGGCTCTCCCTGTACGAGCTGCTGGAGAAGATGGGCGTGAAATTCCTGCGCGAGTGCGACGCCTACGACCAGCCCAAGCTGGCGGACCACATGAAGGAAGCCATGGACCATAAAGGCTTCGCCGTGGTGATAGCCCGCCATCCCTGCATGCTCAAGTTCATGCGCGACAGGCGCCATAAGGACCCGGCCATGAGGCCCCAGCACGTCAGGGTGGCCCAGGGCAGCTGCGCCAGGCACTATGTCTGCGCGGCCGCTTTCGCCTGTCCTTCCTTCGTCCGGCACGAGGACGGCTCCGTGACGGTGAACGACGAGCTCTGCATCGGCGACGGTTCCTGCATCCAGACCTGCCCGTCGCAGGCCATCGGCAGGGAAAAGAAGGCGAAAGGCGAGGGGGGCAAAGATGGCGTTTAATATTTATCTCTGCGGCGTGGGCGGCCAGGGCATCGGCCTGCTGGCGCTGGCAGTGGCCCAGTCCGCCGAAAGGGCCGGCCTGAAGGTGCGCGCCTGCGACACGCACGGCCTGGCGCAGCGCGGCGGCGTGGTGTCCTCCCACATAAGGCTGGGCGCGGACGCGCTGACGCCGCTGGTGCCGGAAGGCGGCGCGGACCTGGTGCTGGCGCTGGAGCGCCTGGAAGCCCTGCGCGGCGCGGCGCAATACCTGAAGAAAGGCGGCAAGGTTCTTTACTACGACTCGGCTTACCAGCCCGTCAGCGTGCGCATGGGCAAAGCGGCGTATCCTTCCGAAGAAGAAGTTCACCTGGCGGTTTTGGGCATGGGCGGAAAGGCCGTGAGTACGCGCTACTTCGGGATTTCGGATCCTCGCATGCAGAACTCGGCGCTGCTGGGGCTGGTGGCGTCTCTCGGAGTCGTTCCGGGCCTGCCGTCCGCGGCCATAGAGGAAGTTTTGGCGGAAATAGTCCCGCCGGCGCTGCTGGAGGAGAACTTGAAAATATTCCGTGGGAAATCTTAAATCTGGGGACACAATACTTAATTCGAATTAAGTATTGTGTCCCCAGATACCCCAATATCTGACACTGCAATCAAGTTCCTTATGGCCCCCTACAGATTGTTCATCCACCTTGAGGGTCTTATGCGGCTGACTCACAGGGTGTATGATGCTATAGGACTTCCGGGAAACCTTTGGAAAAGAAGGGGCAGGGACAAAAGAAAAGCCCGGCGAGCCGGGCTTTTCTTTTAAGTGGAAGTTTATGACGGGATCAGCGCGCCCTGCCGGCTCCGTTTAGGTACCTGGCCAGGGACAAGGTGAAAGCGGCGATGGCGCCTGAATCCCCAGCCGTGCCGCGGACGTTGAGCCGCGGGCCGCCGAAGTCGTCCCTTTTTACTTCCAGGTCCATGCCGCAGCCGCGCACCCGGAGGCCGCCCGTACCGAGGAAAACGTTGTCCAGCTCCAATACCAGCCGGTCGGCGCCGTCGAAATCCTTGCCGAAGCCGCTGCCGCGCACGGTATACGTGTAGTTCTGGCGCTCCAGCCTTACGTTGGAAAGGCCCGCGCCGTCCACCTGCACGGAGTCCCCGAACTGCCGGATCGTATAGCTCTGCGAAGCCGGCATGCCGCCGTTCGCGGAGGCGCCGGTGAGGGCGGGCAGGTAGTTGGCCAGGACGGAGAGCAGCACCACGGCCCTGGGGTCGGAGTTCGGGTCCACGCGGGTGTCCACCCGCAGCTCAGGCCAGCCGGACTGCCTTGAGAACTTGGCGTAGAAGCCTTCCGCGTCCACGATAACGCTGTAGGTGCCGCCGAAAGTGTCGTTCTGTATGGAGTTATTGAAACCCGTGGGGCGGCCGAACATGATGCCGTTAATGGAGTATTTCGCGAAAGGGTCGTTCTGGAAGCCGTTGTTCTGAATGTCCAGGCTGACCTGGGAACCGCTGACCCTGTAGAGCGGGTTTAAATCCCCGCCGCTTGAGAGGTTCTCTATGGTGAGGTCCATATAAGGAGCCCCTGCCGCGCAGGGAATTGCTCCTGAAAACTGGGAGGCCGCCAGCAGTGCTGCCGCGATAAATATATTTTTCATTCTTTCTCCTGTTAAAGACGCTTTCTCCGACCTTCGGCTAAGGACTACTGGTAAATTATAGTACTAATCCGGCAGTTTACAGAACGGCCAAAAGACCCAGTTCGAACTAATCTTTAGGGTAACGCGGTTTAGGCCCCGGGAGGGGTTTTGACGTCAGATTTGGAAAGCCGTTCCTTTGTGGGAATCGCGGATGGTGTGAAAACCAAAGAAGCTCGGCACGGCCGCGAAAAAGCGCCAGACCGAGGTAAGGTGTTCCCTGTTGAACGCGGCAGACACGACGAACGGCAAGGCATGATGATGCCCCTGAGATAAGCCCGCTTGATGCTGGAAACGAAAAATGTTTTTCCCTTTCAAAGCGTTGTGGCTGATCTAGTAGCTGCTCCGCTGTGAGCGCACGGGCATTGGCAGCCGGACTGGGTTCGCCTTCGCGTAAGAAGCGGAAAAAGTCAGCGCAGGCTGCAGTTTTAAAATTGGTATCATTTGGGGATGAAAGTACTGATCCATCTTTTTTTGAGCGCGGCAGCGGTTTTTGTAACGGCCAGGCTGCTGCCGGGCGTAACCCTGGACGGCTACGTGACCGCGCTGCTGGTGGCGGTGGTGCTGGGCGTAGCGAACGCGGTGCTAAAGCCCGCGCTGCTTTTTCTGACGCTGCCCATCAACATCCTCAGCCTGGGCCTGTTCACTTTCGTCATTATCGGCGGGCTGGTGGAACTGGTAAGCCGCCTGGTGCCGGGCTTCCACGTGGCCAATTTCGGCTGGGCGCTGGCTTTCGCGCTGGTGCTGTGGGTGATCAACGGCTTTTTCCACCTGATAGAGCGGAAGTAGTTCATTTCCGCTATGATAAACCAAACCAACCATTATATTTTTCCGCCGGCGGGACTGGGCGGGCTTTTACAGCTCGTCCGCCATCGCTAAGTCTTACATCGTAATGCGGCTCCCGCCTTGCGGGTCCTTTAGCAGCCGATAGGAGCTCGGCCGGTAATTACCGGTACGCTCTCCGGGCCCGACAGCGAGCTGCGGGGAACGGTAATAGCCACGCCATGCAACTACGATCAGGCGAGCATAAAATTAAGGAGGTCAGGGCTTGGCCTGGTCGGCGGGCCCGTCCAGAGCTTCGCGCATCTTCAGGGCCAGGCCTTCGGCCGTAAAAGGTTTATAGATAAAAGCGATGCCGGGCTCCAGCACGCCGTGCTTCACTATGGCGTCGTCGGTATAACCGGACATGTAAAGGGTTCTGCCCGCCAGTTTCAGCCCAGCCAGTTCCCGCGCCAGTTCGCGCCCGCTCATGCCCGGCATAACCACGTCGGTGACCAGCAGGTCCACCGGCCTGCCGCGGTCGGCCATTATCTTCAGCGCCTCTTTAGCGTCGGCGGCGCAGAGCACCTCGTAGCCGTACGCCCTCAGCAGCCGCTCGCCCAGGCGGCGCAGGCTTTCCTCGTCTTCCACGAACAGCACGGTCTCGCTCCCGCGCGTTTGCCCCGGCTTATTGCCGGCTCCGGAGCCATCCGCCTCCGCTCCGTCCGCGTAGGGAAAACACACCCGGAAGACGCTCCCGCGTCCGGGCGCGCTTTCCACTTCTATCTCCCCGCCGCTCTGTTTAACTATGCCGAAAACCACCGAAAGACCCAGGCCGGTACCTTTGCCAGGCTCCTTGGTGGTATAAAACGGCTCGAAAATATGGCCGCGCACCTCGGCGCTCATGCCCATGCCGGTGTCGCTTACTTTAATGCAGACCAGCCTGCCCGGCTTCAATTCCGGGCGGGCGGCAAAGAACTCTTCTCCGGGCCGCGCCAGCTCCGTTTCCAGCACGATCTCTCCTTGGCCTGAAACGGCGTCCTTGGCGTTCAGCACCAGGTTCATGATCACCTGTTCCACCTGGCCGGGGTCCACCTTGGCCAGGCACGGCGCGGGGAACAGTTTGGTGGAAAGCCGGATATCCTCTCCGATCAGCCGCCGCAGCATTTTGCTGATGTCGGCCAGCACTTTGTTCAGGTCCACCACCCGCGGAGCCAGCATCTGCCGCCGGCTGAAAGCCAGCAGCTGGCGGGTAAGCGTAGTGGCCCTGTCGGCGGCCCTCATTATTTCCTGCAGGTCCTCCTGCCCCGGATTCTCCGGTCCCATCGACCCGTTCAGCAGCCCGCAGTAGCCCTTGATAGCGGTTAGAATATTATTAAAATCGTGCGCCAGGCCGCCGGCCAGGGTGCCTACGGCGTCCATTTTCTGCGCCTGCCGGAACAACTGTTCCAAATGAAGCTGTTCCGTTATATCGCGTTTTACGGCCACGTAATTCACTATCCGCCCCCGCTCGTCCTTAACAGGGGAAATGGTGGCGGCCTCGGTATACAGCGAGCCGTCCTTGCGCTTATTAACCATCCGGCTGGTCCAAGTCCGGCCGGAAGAAATTTCCTTCCACAGTTCTTTGTAGAAAACCTCGTCCTGTTTACCGCTCTTAAACACCGCCGGGGTCTTGCCCAGGATCTCCCCTCGGCCGTAACCGGTCACTTTTTCTAAAGCCGGGTTGGCATATTGTATGCGGCCTTCCGGGTCGGTTATAATTATAGTTTCACCGGCCTGCTCCATGGCGGCCATCAGCCTGTACCTCTCCTGTTCTGCCTGCTTCCTGTCCGTAACGTCCGTCATGCTTATTACCAGGTTTCGCCGCCCGTTCCTGTCCCTGTAATCGGTCAGGTACTTTTCGCAGAGCCGTTCGGCCCCGTCGGCGCGGATGATGGAGAAAAAATAATGGCGCTCATATTCCGCGCCCGCCGCGAACTTTTTAAGATTAGAGACCACGAATTCACGAGACTCCGGGGCGATAAAACGGGCGAAAGTCGGGGCGGACAGGTACTCCTCTTTGGGGAAGCCGCCCATCGAAAGCATCTTTCTGTTTACCCACTTTATCTTCCCCTCCGTATCTACGATGCAGATGGCGTTGTTGGAATATTCCGAGACAGCCCGGTAGCGCTCTTCGCTTTCCGCCAGCGCCAGCCGGTCGTTCTCCCTTTCCGCCTGGCGCAGGAACAGCAGGCTGAGCAGCACCGTCCCGGCGGGGTAAACGGAAAGAACGAGCAGGCTTATCCTGGAGAGCGTTTCCAGCGCCATGCCGCTGGGAAGAAAAACAGCGCAGCCCAGCATGGCCAGGTGCACCGCAAGGCCGAACAGGAACAGCTCGCCCAGCCCTGGGTTCACAGCAATGCGGGGGCGGAAATAGCGCCACAGCAGCCCGACTGCGGAAGAGGAGAAGATAACGGCTATCCCCATTCCGGTCCCGGCGCCGCCCATATAAAATCGGAAGAGCGCCATCACCGCGGCGGCTAAAAGGGTGGGGAGGGGACCGAAGAAGACCCCGACCACCCCCAGCAGGATGGAGCGCACGTCAAAGACCCTGCCCGGCCGCAGTATCCAGGGATTAAGCATGATCCCGATACCGACCAGGCCCAGAATGCCTCCGGTCAGAAAATTGCGGGACCTGCCCGGGACGCCCGGGCGCAAGTTTATTTCGGAATACACGACCCCCACGCCCAGCAGCAGACAGACGTTATAGATAAGGGCTTTAAGAAAACCTAGATCCATAGTATAAGTTCCGCCTTAATTGTTACCGGTGCCCCCCCGCGGGCTCTGAAGCGGTTATTATAACAATACTTTCACGCCTGCTTACAGGTACTGGGGCAGCGCGGCGTAGCGCTTAATACGGCACAGTCACAGGCTAGTTATTATAGATAAAACAGACGGCGGGGGCGGCGGTTTTTAAATTTAAAGCGAAGGGAAAAAGGCCCGGCTCCCGGGAAAACAGGCGATAACCGCGCTTATGGTTCCTACAGATCCGGGAATATAAATTCGAAGGCTGGCCGGTAGTCCGGTGGATAGGGCTGAACGTGCCGGAAAACGACGCTATCCTTTATTTAGGAAGGGCTTCGCCAAGACCTATTACCATAAACAGCGGGTAATAACCGCAAACCGCCCCAGTCTTTTAAAGCTTCCGTTCGGGGAGGTTAAGGGCTTCCTGAAGGAAAACGGCGCAAATACCGGCTGTAGCCGGGCGCGGACGGGCCAAGGCGGGTCAGTTCTGGAGGAAGAGCATTTTAAGTCTCTTAAAGAATATCTTCGGATAGAACAGCACGGGCTGCCTGAATTCCCACTTTATTATCTCTAAAAAATTATGCAGGACGAACGCCCTGATGAGCCGGCCGCGCCAATTCTTCAGGTCTTCAAAATCAAAGCCGCCGGTCTTGAACGCCGGGACCGTATAGGCGATAAAATTCCCTTTTGTCATATCGGCCAGGTAGTTCTTGGAGATCCAGCCGTTCTTGAGGCAGGTGTCGTAAAGCACCGTCCCGGGATACGGCGTGGCGTTATAAAGCCCCATCCCGTACGCATGAAATTTGCGGATAAGCGCTATCGTGTTGCCGACGCTTTCCCGGGTTTCGCCGGGCATCCCGAGAACGATGTAGATGTTCAGTTTCAGCCCTATCCTGTTCGCCGCCCGTGTCACTTCCAGGATCTTCTCGGTCGGAAGATGCTTCTGAATTACAGTGTTGCGGATATATTCGTCGCCCGATTCTATCGCTACATTTATCTCGCAGCAGCCCGCCTCTTTCATCGCGGTCAGCACTTCTTCGTTAAGGGTCTTGACGGCCAGGCCGTTCGGGGTGTTCCATATAAGTTTTTCAAGGCCTTTCCTGCGGAGCAGCGCGCACACCTCTAGTACGCGCTTCGGGTCGAAAGAAAAATTATCGTCGATAATGTTGAAGGAATCTATCCCGAAGTTTTCCTTAAGGTAAAGTATCTCGTCGACCAGGTTGGCGGCCGAGCGGCCGCGCCACCGCGGGCCGTGCGTCCTGAACATGGAACAGAAAGTGCAGCGGTTGGGGCAGCTCCTGCTTGAAACCACCGGCAGCATCCTGCCGCGCAGCGACCAATTCGGAAGGTTCAGCTTGAAATAACTTTCCACGTCTATCAGGTCCCACGCGGGGAAAGGGAGCGAGTCGAGGTCGTCGATATAATGCAGCTTCGGGTTTACTACCGGCTTGCCGTCCAGCATGAAGGCGACGCCTTCTTCTTTCAGGCATGCCGTTTTCAGCGCCTGGACGTCTTTAACGGCGGCGAAAGCCTTAAGGATGCGGGTGAAAGTGGTTTCGCCTTCCCCTATCACGCAAAAATCCACGAAAGAATTGTTAATAGTTTCTTCGGGGAAAAGTGTGGGGTGGGGGCCGCCTATAAAGGTGACCGCCGCCGGCGCGTTCTGCCGGGCCAGCTCCAGAATGCGCAGGGAGTTGGCGAAATAGGCGCTGAACGGGCAGGAAACCCCGACCACGTCGGGGGCTTCATCCCTGATGATCCTGGCTATGGTTTCGTCGCTGCAGCCGTGCCGCCACAGTTTTCCTTCTTTGGACTTCCCCAGCAGGGACAGGTCGATTATTTTCGGGACGGCTATCCCTTCCCCGCGGACAGCGGCCGCCAGATAGGCCAGGCACACGGGCGGATAGGCGTCCGGGTAGCTGAAATTACTCAGGTAGTAGGGGTAAATAAGCAATACTTTCATCGTCGGTGTTTGTAATTATACAATTTTATATTTACTGAACAGTTTCAGCAGCCCGAGGTCGCTTTTGCAGTCGGAAACGGCGAAATTGTAGGTGTAATCGGCGGCGGGATATTTTTCCAGGAACAGCGCCTTTTTTTTGTCGCCGTACGCGTGGCTGACCGAATCTTTCTCGACGCGGCTGCAGACGCAGTCCCAGCCCAGTCTTTCGGCGAGCCGGGCCGCATAATCCGAAGGAGAAGCGGTGCAGAGGACGTTTACCGTAAAGGCGTCGGAATTTTTACGGACGAGAGCCAGAATATCCGCGCTGAGATCTCTGAATAACCGCTCCGTGAAGGTGCCGATAAAATTATCGTAGTCCTTCCTGCCCCTTAACAGCCCGGTGATCAGGCGGAGAAATTCCTTTCTGCTCATCAAGCCCGCTTTTCTTAAGGCGCTGTAGATAAAAACACGCGCCGAAAGCCCGGGGACCATGAACAGCTTGAGAACAAGCGAGCGTACCGAGTCATACGGCAGCAGGGTTTTGTCCAGGTCTATCGCGTTAATTTTTTTCATACGCAATGTTGAAGAAACTGAACCAGCCCATAGGGTCGTCAAGCAGGGACGCGTCGCCTTTATTGCTTGAAATGTTATTCAGGAATAATTTTACGCGGGCCAGCTGCAGGTGCAGCGTGTAGCCCAGAAGGGAGAAGTAGACCAAGGGGGAATAATAGGTCTTGATGCCAGCGCTTCCGGGGCTTGCCGGCCGGTCCGGTTTGCCGAGCAGGAACTCGAAATAGTTAGTGCCGTTCTCGAGCCCCTGGTTTATGGAGCCCCAGATCCTGGGGTTCGCTTCTATTAAAAAGGCCTTATCAGTGCCGTCTATCTTGAATTCGAACATTACGAAGCCTGACCAGTTGACCTTGCGCAGTATTTTTTGGGCAGTGTCGCGCATCCCGGAGTTCGCGTAGTTCTCCCTGTAAACACTGGTGCCGCCGGCTATCGGGTACTCCAGCAGCCTCTTATGCCCGAAGCCGCACAGGATCTCCCCGCCCGCGCAGAACACCGAATAGCCGGCGCCGAAGCCGGAGATGTATTCCTGGCAGATAAGCTCAGGGCCATGGGCCGCCTTCTGGTACCGCCGCTTTTGTGCTGCGTCGAAAATATAGGAGATCCCTTTTGAGGAGGATAGATCGACGGGCTTGATAACGAAGGGGCATGCCGCTTCGCCGACGCTTTTATAGGTTTTAGGGGCCGGGATGGAAAGCGCTGCGGCCAGCGAATGCAGGGCGGCTTTATTGTCCAGGCTTTCAAAACTTTCCCGCGAGCCTAAATAACCGAACGCCCTGGGCAGTTCGTCCCGGTGCCGCATCAGTACCTTCATTTCCATGTTATTGACGGGGAAACACAGGTCTATTTTTTCGGCGTCGATAACCGACAACAATGAACGCAAATATTCCTTTCCGTTCCGGATCTTGGCCGGAAGAACGTAATGTTTGTCGGTATACCTGGTGTGGATATATCCCGATATCCCGCGCGTGTCGCAGGAGATGACCGTAACCCCGGAGTAACTGCGCTTTATGTATTTCGCAATGGCGATGGCCTTGGGGCTCGAGATATCGGTTATCAATATCTTCATTTCGCGGTCCAATAGGCCCAGAGTTCGTCGGGGCGGCAGAGCCAGCAGTCTTTGTCCCCTGCCACGGTCCCCAGTACTTCCTTGAAAGCTTCGAAGCAGTCTTTGCGCGCGCTGAAATGGGACTCGGTGTGTATCACCAAATTCGCCAGCCCGCCCCGCCTCTTTATCTCCGCTATCTGCTCCAGCTGGGGCGTTATGATGGAAGAGGCCCCGCGGGCGGGATCGTAAAGCTCATAATCCTCCGGGATCGTGACCGGAAGTTCCAGCAGTGCGCCGGGGTCGTCGGACAGCGTGAACGGATGGATAGCGGAGCAGCCTTCCCTGACAGTGTCCACGGGGGTCGCCGGGTTGTATGAGTCGTGCATGCTGGTGTCGTAGCGGACGTAGTTCTTTAAAACTTCGTAGAACAGCGGGGTCCGGAGATAATGCGGGGAGCGGAAACCGGCGATCTTATTCTCGTCTATGAAGCGGCGGCAGCCGTCCAAGCGTTTTACCATCGCCGCCCGGGAGAGGAAAGCTATCTTATGGTCGTGGTTATCCCCGTGCAGCCCTATCTCGTGCCCGGCGGATGCAAGGCGGGCCAGCTTGCGGACGTCGTGTTTATACAGGCTGCATACGAAATACCAGGCCGCGCGGATGCCGAGGCGGGTTTCCACGTCCAGAAACAAAGGCAGATTCCCGCCCTGGTAGAGCCAGTCCGAGTCCACGTCGTGGGTAAGTATGAAAGCGTATTTTTTCCCGTCCGGCCACAAAGAGCTGGCGAGCCCCCGGCCGGTGGTATCCCCGGCGGGGCGGAGAAGCAGATTGGTCAGGAGCTCTACGGAAAAATCTTTGGGATAGGAGGGGAACAGCGCCGTGCCGCGCTTCTTGTTGCCGGACTTCAGGAACCGGCTGGCTATCTGCCGCAAAGAGGGGGGGACTTTCTGTATGTTGAAAGGCAAACGCGTATGGAGCGGCCGCTTCTTGGTGAAATATAGCTCCCGTTCTATGAGCCGGATGGTCTGTTCCGGGTCGAAATTAAACCAGAAGCGGTTCCCCGGGAACTCGATAGCGGCGGGGATCCTTTCAGCAGCCGCAGCCCCCGCTTTCCCGATGAAAGCTGCCGGCTGCCCATGCTTTGAGAAAATTTCCGGGACCGCGCTTTTGTGGGTGTACAACGGGATGTCCGGAAGATAGCATTTGCCCGGAGTCAGGCCTTTGCACGGCTTGGATTCCAGTTCAAGCAGCCCGCCGGCCGGGGGCAGCCTTCCGGTCTGGTTTATGAAGACGGTATCCGGGGGGAACTGTTCCGCGCCGAGGGGCGCGGACACCCGCACTATCCTTACGGGTTTCAGGCCGCGGCGCCGGAATATTTCCTGAAAAGGTGTTGTCATTATGATAGTTCCGTGGAACCGCGCAGGCTCCGGTCCGGCTGACCTGCCGGGCCGTCAGACCTTCCGTAGCCGGCGGTTTTTCAGGGAGCTGTAAGCCCTGTCCAAGGTGTAAGCGGTGAACATAAGAACATAGGGGTCCATGGGGACCCTGTACCTTATCATCGTCGCGAAAAAAACATACACCAGCGTATAGCTCACGAACAAAGCCAGCAGCAGGGAGGTTTTTTTAAACAGGCCCAGCGACAGGAAAAAACCTATTGCCGCCAATGGCAAACACACTCCGGAAGTGGCCATGGCCGCCAGCTTTTCCCATTTGTACGCTATCATCGGGTAAAGCCTCCAGAAATGAAAGAAGCGCTTGTAAAGCAGCCAGGTGAGCTTGTCGGGGTTGCCCTTCATCCAGGTTAACGCCCTTGCCTTGCAGTATTTGTCCCGCTCCGGCAGCGGCAGGGTGTAGATGTATTCCACCAGGCCTTTCGGCAGAAACTGGTCTATAGGTTTGCTGCCCGGCCTTTTATCGACGTCCCCTATGGTTTCGTTCAGCAACGCTTCATCGCAGTTTGAACCGCACAGGCTGCACCAAGGGGTGCTTACCGGCATTATATAGGACTTATCGTAATGGTAGTAGTTGCGCAGCGTCCAGGGGACGATGGTCAGCACCACGAAGACTCCCGTCATGAAACCAACCCGGAATTTTCCCGTCCGCCACCAGAGCCAGGCGCAGGCCAGCGCGAAGAACGGCAGCACTACGGATTTTGTGAGCCCGGCCAGGCCTATGGAGATCCCGGCGAGAACGATGTTCTTCCACGAGGGGGCTTCGGAGGTTTTCACAACCTGGAAAATGGCCAGCGCCAGCATAAAGGTCAGGAAAGTCTCGCTGAGCAGATCGCCGGTATAGGCGATAAAATAAGGATAAAAAGCCGCCAGAACCCCGGCGATCCTGCCGGTGTTCTCGGAAAATATCCTTTTGCCGGTCCTGTAAGTGAGCAGACAGGTAAAAGCGCCCAGCAGCGCCTGTACCGCGCGCGCCGCTATTACCGATTTCCCGAAAATAAAGAATACTCCGGCCAAAAATAAGGCGTGGCCCGGAGGCCGCCAGGAACCGCCGAAGCCGTTCCCCTGCGCTATGGACCAGCCGGTGCTCATCCATTCATAGGCATCCGGGGAGATCTTATCTACCGGAAGGGGCAGTACATAGGCCAGCCTTATGAGGAGGGAGACCCCGAAAAGCGTGTAAAGGAAATTGTTCCCGGTGTTCAGCCAGTTACGCGCCCTTTCCAGCATAGTCACTTCTGCCCCTGTTCCATGTCGAACAGCACAGCGAAAAGCAGGAATTGAGTTCCCGAGATTATCATGAGCGCCACCAGGACGGACCTGGGCCCGGTAACGGCGGCGCCGGTTCTAATGAGCTTGTCGTAAACCAGATAGATCCCGTAGAGGAAACCGGCGGGGAGCAGCCCCAGCGCCAGGTAGTAAAAGAAAACCAGCGGGTGGAAGTCCCGGTACATGTACTTGAAATTGAGCCGCCAGAAGAAGTTCCGCACCAGCATGGGGGAAACTTTCATCGCGTATGTGAAGCCCTTTATCTGGCTCTGCCGCTCTCCGGGCAGGTACACGGCGGTGCGGGGGATGTCTATCAGGCGCAGGCTGTAGGCGTTCAGGCGCACCAGGAAATCCATCGGGTAGCCGTAGCCTTTCCAGGCGCGGTCCCAGTTTATGGTCTCTATGGCCTTTTTGGTTATAGCGGTGTAGCCGTCCACCACGTCCATGGTCTTGTAGTAGCCGGAAGCCATCTTCGTCAGCGCGGTTATCATCCAGTTGGCGAACAGGCGCAGCTTCGGCATTTTGGCCAGCGTGTCTTCGAGCTTGGAATCCAGAAAGCGGTTGCCTTTGGCGTAGTCGGCTTTGCCGTCTATCAGCGGGTCCAGGAAATTAGCGGCCTCGGCCAGCTGCATCTGGTTGTCGCCGCCCACCACAAGGGCTATGTCGTAGCCGTCGGCGGCGGACTGCCTGTAGCCGGTTATGATGCCCGCGCCGGGGCCCTGGTTGACTGTATGGCGCAGCAGCGTAATGCGGGGGTCTTTCTTCGCCAGTTCAAGTATGACGGCGGCCTGGTTGTCCGGGCTGGCGTCGTCCACCACGTAAACTTTGTCTATCAGCGCCGGCACGCCCGCGAGGGTATGGACTATCAGCTTTTCCTCTTTGTACGCCGGTATCACCAGCGAAATCTTTTTTTCTCTGTACATATTATTCCCCTATAGAAGTCTATATGATATCCTCTTTTCCCCTCGCTAGGCAAATACCGGCCAGATAATGATCGAATAGATTCCGGAAATATGGCCGTCAATAAACCTGAACTTAAGACCGCGCTGGTGGGGTGCGGGCGAATTGCCAAGGGGCATTCCGAGTTGCTGGGGAACCGGCAGATAGCCGGGGCGGGGGCATCAAAAAGCAGCCTTAATTAACGGTCAATAGCTATGCCGGGGAGTTGTGCTCATTCCTGGCAATAGGCTACGAAATAGGCCGTTCCGGCAACGCCAAAGAAAAAAGCGCAGATGAGATTGAGCTGCGGAGAAACGCCCCACAAAAAGCCGCCGCCAAGGGCCGCTGCGGACACCACTATGTCCCTGACGAGATAATATGCCCCGTAAGTCAAAGCTTTGTTAGCTTCCGGGGCCAGGTCTAGTATCAGCGCTTTCCGCGCGGGCTCGCCGAACTCTTTCAGGCCGCGGAGGATGAACGCAAAAACCAGCGCAGCCATTGAATTTGAGAACATAAGGACCAGCGGGAAAACTGAAAAGAAGGCGAAAGTTATAGCTATGTAGGGTTTCTTGGTCCCATTCTTCTCCACCAACCAGGCCACCGGGATATATATAAGGATAGCGGAGAACATCTCTATGGTGGTCAGCACGCCGAACTCTACTGGCGATACTCCTATGCGTTTTATGCACCAAATAACCACGAAGGCATACGGGATCTGTTCGCAAAAGCGTATCAGGATGTCGGAGATCAGCAGGGATTTAAGCTTGGGGCCCATCGTGCCCAGGACCTTGAACGGGTTTTTCTGCATTTCTCCGCTTGGCGGCTCTTCTATATGTTCAAGAAAATAGTGCTGCATCAGTAGCGCAAGCACGGACAACCCGAGCGCGAAAGAAAAAGCCACCCTTACCCCGTCCTTCTCGCCCCAGTGCTGCACACACAGCCCGCCCAGCAGCGGCCCCAGCGCCATGGGAATGCGCCTGGCGATGGCATGCATGGATATCCCCATGGTCCTTTTATTGAAAGGCAACACCTTGGAAATGGCGCTCATGACCGCGGGCAGTGAAACCGCCGACCAGGAAATGAACAGGACCGCGCCGGCGAGTGCGGCCTGCCATGACGGGAATAAAATAACTATTAAGTAGCCGGCAACTGCGGCCAGGTTGAACAAAAGCAGCGATTTCTTATAACCGATCTTGTCGCTGAGGTATCCGCCCGGGAAGGAGTATATCGCTCCCAGGAAGTTGTCCGCCGCGTTCAGAAAACCGACCGCCAGGCTGGTCCCGCCCAAGGCCATGATGTACAGCGGCAGGAACCGCTCGCCCATCTTCTCGCCCAGCTCTATAAGAATGGCGGCGGAAAGCAGGACCAGCAGGTTTTTCTTAAGCGAAAAAGCCTCCGCTATTTTTCGCATTTAATGGCGGCGTAAAGGGCGTCATAAACGAAGAACTGGTATTTCAGGTTTTCTTCGTCGTCGGGGAACATCAGAGAGAAACCGCGCGCCACTGCCTCCAGGCCGGAAGCATAAGGATGGGCGGCAAGTTTGCCTGTGTCGGCGGCGTTTACCACATCGGCTATCTTCAGCAGGGCGGGGTCCTTTAACCCATGTTTCTTTATGATGGCCCGGAAGGTGCAGTCTTCGCCATGGTGCCCCAGCTCGGCGTCTTTGATGTCAAAAGGGATAGCGCCTTCTTCTTTGGCTGTTTTTTCCGCCATATCCGCTGATGTGAAAATAAACTCCGCCCTTGAGTCGATAAACCTTTTTATAAGCCACGGGCAGGCTACCCTGTCCACATGCACATGCGCTCTTGTTATCCATTTCATTACTTCCTCCGGGGCACTGCTAGTTAAAAGCTGCCCGTAAAAGATTCCCAAGAATACAACTTCCACAGGCTAGTGTCAACGTGTGCTTTCCCGTGCTTTCCCGTGCTTTCCCGTGTGCTTTCCCGATGCCGGGGTGCTGGGGCGCACCCCTTCGCAAAGGCTACAGTGTGACGCAATTATTATGATTACTCCTCCTCATATCCCGATGTGATCGGGGAGGTATTTTTCGGATTTCAAGCGAAGGGGAAAGGGCCCGGCTCCCGGGAAAACTGGCGATAACCGCGCTTATGTTTCCTACAGATTCAGCGCTTTTAACAGTCTGCTGAAAAAGCCCCCTCGGTAATATTTTGAGGCGATTTCGAGCCGAGGCAAGGCGCGAGAAGCGAGCAGGCCCGTCGGGCCTGTAAGCGGCGGGCAACGAAGCCGCAGGCCGAAAGCGGCCAAAAGCAACCGAAAAGGGCTTTTTCAGCAGACTGTTAAATTGTCTTCCGGATACAGCGCACCTACTCATGTTGCTGTAAGCGTCAGCGCCTTTTTGAGGTCCATTAGGGGATATTACATCACACCTTCGCCAGCTCCCCGGGGCGGCTCTCTTCCGGCAGTTTCAACATTTATCAGCCCGACGCTACAGTATCTCCTCCAGGTAGACCGCCTTGCCTCCATTGGCCCGGTCTGAAACCGCTATAATGCGCAGTTCCGTATTTGTCGGAAAAAGGATCTCCTTCTCGAAATTCCCTTCGATCGGGAAGTCCTTGTCGTAGTAGACCTGCCTGCCGGTCTTGCTGAGGATAAAGTAAAGGTAGCCGGCCCCGGTACCGATCTTCATGATTTTTCTCCCTCTGCCCTCTCCGCCGGGCGCCCCGGCGGTTTAGACGAAGTCTTTATCCTTTAATTATTCCACCAATAAGGCCGGGCGGAGCCGGCGCCTAAAGGCAGCGCTATGCCCCTGCCCTTGCCTGCCAGGCCCTGCAGTACTCCGGGCCAGTCGTACCGGTCGTAACCGGAAGCGAAGGCCGCCAGCTGGGGGTCGCTGTAGAAAGCGTCCACCGCGTCCGCGGTGTTGAAATCCGCCAGGCGCGACAGCCTGCCGTTGGAAGAGCCCTGCTCATACATATAAACCGAGGCCTCGTCTTCGGAGGTGACCACAAGGATCAGCTGCGGACCAGCGGCGGCGTACGGGCGGTTGCCGAGGCTGATCCCGGGGAAGGCTTTCCGGACCAGCCGCACCGTCATATTGGCCGCTTCCGGGGTAAGCCGGTAGGCGGAAAGGCCCAGGTTCCCGCTATCGATAGCGCCGAAAGGGGAGTCAGGGGACTTCGCAATAGCCGCTATTTCCCTGGCGGCGGCGGTGTCCGGGGCGGAGGCGCGCTGGGTAAGTCCGCTGTCCTTGGAAACCAGGGGCACTATCTTTTCTGTTTCCATGGACGCCCGCTGCGCCTTAGGGAAGGCCGCGCTTATATTTATAGCTACCTTCTCAGGCATCAGGGAGCGCACCATGGCGGCGTCTATAAAGGGCAGCTGCGGGGCGGCCGGTTCGGCCGCCGCCAGGGGCGCTCCGAAAGTGAGGATAGCTATCATCGCATACACTTTATTCATTTTTTTCTCCTTTAGCCTGCTCTGGACCGGTTCCCGGTTCCTTACTAATAGTCTACAGGGTTGCGCGCGCCGCGGCCTGAGGCGGATTACCCAAAGGCAGGCGGTTATTCGGTTCAGGAAAGACTGTTAAATACGAACGCGGCCTATTTAACCAACGATTAAATGATTTGGTACAATTTCCGGATGAGCAGATATAAAATATTCAGTAACGTTCTGTCCAGACTAAGGAAAGAGCAGGGCTTCCCCGGCGCTTACAAGTTCTTTATAAGCGTAGGCGGCAGCAAGAGCCTGGGAGTGTCCTTCACCAGTTATTGGGATATAGAACGCGGCAAAAAACTGCCCAAGAGCTGGCGCCTGAAAACTATCATGAACGCCCTGGGTATAGAGCAGGATTCCCCGAAGGCCAAGGAGCTGGTCCGGGCTTATTTCACAGCGCTCGCCGGCTCGGACGACCTGCTACAGATCATAGGCTCGCCGGTAACGGACAGCCCCGACCTCACCAGCAGGGAACTGGCTGACGCGCTGGCGCAGCAGGCTTTAGCGCGCCGCACAGCCCACTTAACCCCGGAGCAATGGAACTTGCGCGCCCGCAACCTGGAAACATACATCTGCATGAACTTCCTGGTCTGCACGGCGGGGTGGGTCACGGTCCGGGAATTGCTGGACGCGACCGGGTTCAAGGAAGCAGTTGTCAGGAAAGCCCTCAAGGCCATGGCCGCAGGCAAGTTGATAGAGCTGCGCGGCGACAAAGCGCGCACCGGGCTGGCCCAGAAATTCATCCAGCCCCCGCCCCGGACGCCCGCGATGGCGGCGGTCAGGGGCCGGCAGCGCGCCTACTGGCAGACCTGGCTGTCGGACGATATGCTTGTGGAAAGGAAGGCGCTGGTGGTCCGTTTTACAAAAGCCAGTCTGGCCCTGTACCTCCAGCATTTGGAAAAGGCCGTGCGGCTGGCTGCTGTTTATCACGATTCGCAGGAGAACAGGGAAGACTCTGCCGTCTACTACCTTAACTCCACCATCTCACAGGCCTATCCCCGGAAATAACCAGTGTCCCCGGAGCACCGCTTCTCTCACGCTGCCCGCGGCAGCGAAAGCGCGCTTTACTTATAGAGGAATCGCTGAAGGGTGAAAAACTGGACTACAAAGAGGTAAAGCTGGACATTATAGAGGACGGCGCTTACTTCTTCGGTTTTCAGGTTAAGGGCAGGTATATGCTGGAAAGAGAGGGGATAGTGGAGCGGAAAGGGACGCCGTTGTAGCTTCCCTTCATGCCCGGCTACAAGCTCCCCGCCCGGCGGGTCAATAAGGTCGTCGGCTTAAGCCTTAGCGCGTATGACCTGCCGGCTTCGGTGTAAGGCGCGCAGCTGGGCGGCAATAACGTGGTTTACGGCAAACTGGGCCCGCGCTGCAGGCCGGGCCTCTGAATATAGTCGGCCTTGCCCGCGCCGGGGCCTGTTCCGGGCTGCGGCTGGGGCTAGCGAATCACTGCAGCGGCACCCTTAAGGGCGTGCTATAGAACCCGCCCCGGCCTACGACTGACCAACCAACAACCCGCCGCAAACACGCCCGCCCAACCTGGCGGGGGGGGCCGCGCAAAATTCAGGAAAACGCCCCGCGTTTTGTTATTATAGATACAACAAGCGGCGGGGGCGGCGGTTTTTAAATTTCAAGCGAAGGGAAAAGGGCCCGGCTCCCTGGAAAACAGGCGATAACGGCGCTTATGTTTTCTACAGAACCGCAGCCGCGGACGCGATAAAAGCTGTGCAGGCGTTCTCCTAGTCCGCTGTCCGGTTCCGGAGGAAAATATGAAGATATTGTTGATCGCGGCTGCGGGGATCCTGTTCTATGTCTGGCAAAAGCGAACCAAGGCGCCGTGCGGGGCTGAAAAACCCGAAGCGGGGAGCCCGGTAAATTCCGGTTACGGCGAGAAAACGAGGTACGCTCCCGGGCTTAAAATAAGTTTCCCGGATTTTACCCTGGAATATGCCGGGACCAGCAGGGTGCAGGGGCCGAACAAAGCCAAATGGTACATGACTTCGCACCTGTTCAATATTTCTAACGGGAAAGACGCCGCGCAGGTCTCCTGGTCCGGGGGCGCCGGGGATATAGCTCCCTTCTCGTTCGAGTTCGGGGGCAAAAAATATAATATCGAAAAGGCGTATTCTGAAAGCGCGGGCAGGCTGGAAAACGACGAGCTTGTGATCAGCCCGGTCCCGCGCGGGCGCTAACCGCCGCTCTGCCAGCCGCGTAAACGGTGTGGCAGGTCGGTTTCCGGCCCATTCTGCAGGGCGTGGCACTGTGGCTGCTCATCTGCTCAGGTTCGCTGCTGGCCAGTAAAGGCGCGTTTTACGCCAGGCCGCAGGTCCGGACCAGCCCGCTTACTTGACAACTAGTTTAGTACATGCTAAACTACTATACATGAATAAAGCGATGTCTTTAAAGGCGGAGGGGATAGCGAAGATGCTCTCCTGTATTGCGCATCCTTCCCGGCTTATGATAATTTGTATGCTGTTAAAGAGGGAAATGTTCGTGCAGGAGCTGATAGAAAAGCTCGGCACCACCAAGGGGAACATCTCGCAGCACCTGCGCGTGCTTGCCGACCGGGAGCTCATTCAGAAGCGCCGTGACGGCAACCGCATCTTCTACAGCATCAAAGACCCCAAACTGGCGGAACTTATAGCCAGGATAAAGAAACTTTATTGTCCGCATTTCGAGATCTGAGTTCAATGGAGGATAAAATGGACCTTGCAAACCTGAAAGCTGATAAAACCGTGGACGCGCGTTCGATGGCCTGCCCGGGGCCCCTGCTGGAAGCCAAAAAAGGCATAGCGGGCGTTACCGTGGGCCAGGTGCTGGAGATCCAGTCCGGGGACAAGGGCAGCCGCGAGGACATCCCCGCCTGGTGCGCCAAAACCGGCCACGAGTACCTGGGGGTGGTGGCGCACGACGGCTACGAGAGCCTTTTCGTAAGACGCAAGAAGTAAGAGCCTTAGCCCGCCGCCGCCGGTTCCCGGCGGCCGGCGGAGCTTCAGCCCGGCCCTTCCGGCCGGCCGCTGTTCCTTTTCATCGCCGGTGTTTACTATGGCTTCTAAAAAAATACTGATCATAACCACTAACTCCAGTTCCTATCCGGGCGCCAACGCCGTGGGGCAGGCGCACCTGGCCTATTCGCCCGATACTTACGTGCTGCGCGTGCCGGACCCGGTAATGTTCCCGGTGGATTTTTACCTGAAGGCCTTCTCCAAGGGCATCGGCGGCATCATCATCATGTCCAGCGGCTCCGACTGCCCCTACGAGGGAGCCTACACCAAGCTTTCCAAGCGCGTGCAGGCCGTGTACGGCAAAATGAAGGAACTGAACATCCCGATAAACCGCCTCAAGCTGACCACCATCTGCACGGTGTGCACCGCAGCGTTCATTAAGGAATTAAAAGATATGCAGGAAAATCTTAACAAGCTGGAAGTGGCCAAGCCATGAGCAACAAGATCATAGAAACCGATACCCTGGTGATCGGGGCCGGCATAGCGGGCATGCAGACCGCGCTCGACCTGGCCGACAACGGCAAACAGGTGCTGATCGTCGAGAAAAGCCCCAGCATCGGCGGCAAGATGATAAGCCTGAGCAAGGTGTTCCCCACCCTGGATTGCGCCAGCTGCATCACCACGCCGCGCATGGCCGCCGTGTCCCACCACAAGGGTATTAAGGCCTTTACCTATTGCGAAGTTAAGTCGGTAAAAAAAGAGGGCGGCCTGTTCACTGCCGAGATAGTGAAGAAGCCGCGCTACATCGACGAAGAGGCCTGCATAAGTTGCAAGCGCTGCGAAGAGGCCTGCCCCGTGCTTGTGAAGGACGAGTTCGAGCGGGACCTGGGCGCGCGCAAGGCCATCTCCATCCCTTTCACTAACGCTATTCCGCAGTACCCGGTGCTGCACATGGAGAACTGCATAGCCTGCGGCGCCTGCTCCAAGGTGTGCCCCACCAAGTGTATAGATTATTTGCAGGAGCCTGAGTATTACACCGTAAAGGCCAAAACCGTGGTGCTGGCCACCGGCTATGAAATAACCCCGATGGACGCCAAGAAGCAGTACGGCGAGGGCAAGCTGGTCAACGTAATCTCCCCGTTGCAGGCGGAGCGGCTGCTGGCCCCGCACAGTCCCTTCGGCAAGGTGGTGCGCCCTTCCGACGGCAAGATCCCCGATTCCATCGCTTTCGTGCAGTGCGCCGGCTCGCGGGATAAAAGCATCGGCGTGCCCTATTGCTCGCGCGTCTGCTGCATGCACTCCATCAAGCAGGCACAGCTGCTGTCGGGCTCGCTGCCGCTGGCCGACATCACCATCTACTACATGGACATCAGGGCTTTCGGCAAGGGCTATGAGCAGTTCTTCCAGAATACCAAGGCCATGGGGGTAAGCTTCGTGAAAGCCAAGGTGGCCAAGATCGCCGAGGGTGAAGACCACGACCTGGTATTGCGCATAGAACGCCAGGAAGGGACCTCCGGCCCCGAAGAGGTGAAGCACGACCTGGTGATCCTCTCGCAGGGCACCAAGCCCGCCTACCTGGCGGCCCCGGAGCAGTGCGAGGGCGTAAAGCTCGGCGACTACAACTTCATCAACACCCCGGCGCTGCCGTTCGCCCCGAACCTGACCGACAGCGAAGGCCTGTTCGTGGCCGGCGCGGCCTCCTCGCCCAAGGACATCGTGGACACGGTGCAGGACGCCGGCTCCGCCGCCATGGAAGCCCTGACTTACATGAAGGGGAAAGGCTTTTAATATGACCCAGGAAACCGATTCGCAGGATCCGCACCGCAACGAGCCCCGCGTGGGCGTTTATATCTGCCACTGCGGCGGCAACATCTCGGACGTGGTGGACGTGGAAGCGGTCACCAAGGCCGTCGAGTCCTACCCCGGCGTGGTGCTGGCCAAGAATTATATCTTTATGTGTTCTTCTACCGGCCAGGGGCTGATAGAGGACGACATAAAGACCAAGGGCGTGAACCGCGTGGTGGTTTCCGCCTGCGCCCCGGCCCTGCACGAACTCACCTTCCGAGGGGCGCTGCAGCGCGCCGGCCTGAACCCCTACCTTTACGAGCACGTGAACATCCGCGAGCAGGACAGCTGGGTGCACAAGCAGGATAAGAAAGGCGCCACCGAAAAAGCCATAAAGCTCACGCTGGCCGCCATTGAGAAGATCTCCCGCCAAAAGGAACTGACCCCCATCCGGGTGAATTCGGAGAAATCCGCCGCCGTGATCGGCGCGGGCCCCGCCGGAATGAACGCCGCGCTGGCGCTCTCGGCCAACGGGCTCAAAGTGTTCCTGGTGGAAAAGGAAAAGGAACCGGGCGGCAACCTTAAGGCCCTGGGTAAAATTTACACTACTGGCCGCGAGGCCGGCGAGCTGATAAAAGAACTCGTAACCAAGGTCAGGGCCGACCGCAATATAGAGCTGCTGACCGGGACCGTAGTGGAGAACGTAAGCGGCTACGTCGGCCAGTTCAGCCTGAAATTGAAGCAGGACGGCGGGGCTGAGCGTTCCCTTAAGACCGGCGCGCTCATCATCACTACCGGCTTCAAGGCCTACGAACCGTATAACGGCGAATTCTCCTACGGCACGGACAAGCGGGTGCTTACGCTCCCGGAGTTCAACGAGAAAATGAAGGCGCCGGGCGCGGCCGAATATTTCAGGAACATAAAAGCCGTCTCGTTCATCCATTGCGTGGGCTCGCGCCAGACCGAGGGCCTGCACAAGCCTCAGGCCGACGGCAAGGTGAACGCGTACTGCTCCAGGATCTGCTGCACCTCCGCGCTGCACGCCATGCAGGGCATGCTGGAGAAATACCCGCACATCCAGGCCTACGATTATTACAAGGACATCAGGACCTACGGCCTGAAGCACGAGGAGATCTACGAGGACCTGAGCAAGAAAGGCGCGCTGTTCTTCCGCTACCCCGACGACGCCCTGCCCGAGGTTAAGGCCGGCGACGACGGCCGCCTGAGCGTGAAGGTGAAGGATATTCTCACCTGGAACGAGGAGGTGGAAGCCTCCTGCGACCTGCTGGTGCTCGCCACCGGCGTGATGCCCAACGATATCCCCGGCCTGGTGAACTCGCTCAAGCTCCCGATAGGGACCGACAGGTTCCTGCTGGAAGCCCATCCCAAGCTGCGCCCGGTGGAGATCCCCAACATGGGCATCTTCATCGCCGGCGGCGCCCAGGCGCCCATGGACGTGCAGGAAGCCGCCACCGGCGCCAAGGCCGCCTCGGCCAAGGCCTCCCTGCTGCTTTCCACCGAGAACATCCTGCTGGACCCGTTCGTGGCCAAGGTCGACCCCGACCTGTGCGACGGCTGCGAGATCTGCGTGGCGGAATGCCTTTACGCCGGGGCTATAGTTATGAAAGACACGCCCAAAGGCCGCAAGGCCGAAGTGCTGGAGGCCCTGTGCAAAGGCTGCGGCGCCTGCGCCGCTGTCTGCCCCAGGCGGGCCATCAACGTGTCCGGCTATTCGCTGGACCAGCTCGACGCCATGGTAGAGGCTATTGCAAAGGAATAAGAATATGGCAGAGACCCCGAATTACGCGGAACAGCTTAAAACCCTGAGGCAGAACCACCCGCCCACGCCCGAGCTGATGGAGACGGTCAAGGCGCAGAACAAGGCCAAGGCGGCCATCCTCGCCGCCATCGCCGCGGAAGCCAAGACCGTGCCCCAGATAGCCAAGGAGACCGGCCTCGACGCCGCCGTGGTGCTCTGGTTCATGGCCGGGCTCAAGAAATACGGCTTCGTTACCGACGAGGGCAAGAAAGGCAGCTACTACACCTACAAAAAGAAGGTGGCTTAACGTGAGCATCAAGGTAAACCCCGACCTCCTTAAAGAAATTAAAAAGTACGGCGCGTTCGACATTTCCGCCTGCTTTAACTGCGGCAACTGCACCGCCGTGTGCCCCCTTTCGAAAGAAGACGCCTCCTTCCCGCGCCGCCTGATAAGGCAGGGCAGCCTGGGCGTGGAAACGGCCGTGGCCTCCGCCATAGAGCCGTGGCACTGCTACTACTGCGGCGAATGTTCCGCCACCTGCCCGCGCGAGGCCCAGCCCGGCGAGTACATGATGGCGCTGCGCCGCTACCTGATAGCCAAATACGACATCACCGGCCTCTCGAAGATCTTCTACAAGACCGGCTGGCTGCAGACCTGGCTTACGGCGGGTCTGTTCGCCGCGGTGCTGTGGCTGTACAATTCCTACACCGGCGACTTCGGCGCGCTGGCCGGCAAGATAGAGATGGCTTTCCCCGTGTACGTGACCATCGCGCTGGGCGGCTACGTGCTGAACATGTACCGCTACGCCATCGTTAAGTCGCTCGGCGGCATAAAGGCCACGTTCAAGCCCGCGCACATCATGGAGACCTTCATCCACGGCTTCACGCAGAAGAACATCAACGGCTGCGGAGAGCCCGACCTGGTGCGCTGGGTCTCCCACCTGCTGGTGATGAGCGGCTACACGCTGACGCTCCTGATCTCAAACCTGCACCTGCTCGAGCCGCTGAACAGGCAGTACTCCGTGTTCAGCCCGGCCAGCCTGCTGGTGTGGTACGCCGGGCTCGCGATCATCGTGGGCGGCGGCTCGATGTCCCTGCGGCGCGCGTTCAAGAGCGCGGAGTCCTCCAAGTTCTCCCACCCGAGCGACTGGCTGTTCGTTATCATGATGTTCCTGATCGGCGCCAGCATGCTGGCGACGCAGTTCGTGAACGTCACGCAGGGGCCGGCCTCGCCGCTGCTGGGCGCGCTGTACCGCGTGAACATAGCCATCGAGACGGTCTGGATCATCCTCGTGGTGCCGTTCACCAAGTGGATCCACATCTTCTTCCGCCCGCTGGCGGTCTACTTCCAGCATGTTAAACAGGAAGACGCGGCCGGCACGGCTTTCACCCTGAAGTTCGGGGGGGCAAAATGAAAAAAGCCGGAATTATAAGATGTCAGCAGACCGAAGACATTTGCCCGGGAACGACTGACTTTAAGTTCGCCTCGGAGGGGAAGGGCGCTTTCGCCGAAACCGGGCCCGTAGAAGTGATCGGTTTTGTTTCCTGCGGCGGCTGCCCCGGCAAAAGGGCCGTGATCCGCGCGGAAGAGCTGTTAGCGCGCGGCGCGGAAGTGATAGCGCTGGCCTCGTGCATCAAGAACGGCAACCCGCTCTGCTTCCCGTGCCCGCACGCGGAAGTGATGAAAGCGGCGATAGTGAAAAAAGTCGGGGAGAAAGTACAGCTCCTGGATTACACGCACTAAAGGAAAAATATATGGCTGACATTAAAGAACTGGAAGCGCAGATAGCGGCCCTCAAGGCCGACGTGGATACCCTCAAGACCAACGCGCCGGAGGACAAGCTCTCTATGGTGGTGATGAGCGGGGACATGGACAAGCTGCTGGCCTCCTTTATTATCGCCACCGGCGCGGCCGCCATGTTCGAGAAGGTGGTGATGTTCTTCACCTTCTGGTCCATCCCGGCGCTGAAAGACCCCAAAAAGACCGTCTCCAAGGACGTCGTCTCCAAGATGTTCGAAGTGATGCTCCCCAACGGCGCGGACGGCACCAAGCTGTCCCAGATGAACATGGGCGGCATGGGCAAGGCCATGATAAAATCCATCATGAAGAAGCACAACGTGATGAGCCTCGGGCAGCTGATGAAGGTGGCCGCGGATTCCGGCGTGCAGATCTACGTCTGCCAGATGAGCATGGACCTGATGGGCTACAAGATGGAAGAGATGATAGATTACCCGAACCTGAAGAGCGCGGGCGTGGCCAAGTTTTTGGCCGAGGCCGGCACCAGCAAATCTTCGCTGTTTATTTAGAGGACTAGAGGATTGGAAGATCAGAGGATTAGCA
>JAVHRY010000133.1:0-26661 GCA_036171915.1 Elusimicrobiales bacterium
AGCGCCGTCCTCCAGCTTTTTCGCCACAAGGGCGTAGGCCACGCTGCTAAGCGGCTCCCTGGGCGTCAGTATCTCGCTCTCGACCTGTACCTCAAGATAAAGTTTCTCCGCCCTTGAAAACACGTCCATAGACGGTGTAATATTGGCGCTGAAAATACCCTGCGCCGCTTCGGCGCTTATCAGCGGGCTGGACCAGCGCAGCGTGTTGGGGCCGGTGGGGGCGTTATAGATCCTGAAATAAATATGCACCGTGCCTGTTATGGGCGCGTTGTCATGTTCCAGGCGGCCCTGGTAATTTATGGAGCCGGGCACTGCCCCGGGGCTTATCTCCCCGGCTGCGGCGGCCAGCGGCAGCCAGAAAACAGAGATCGCCGCAAAAAATATTTTTTTCATAGTGTAATACCTGCTTCCGGGCTGAGAGAGGCTTGCCCCGGCTGCCTACCTGATAACCACAAGTTTTCCTTTTTTTACGGACCCCCCGCCGTCTATAAAGTACAAGTAGAGGCCGCTGGCCACCCGCGAGCCCGCGTCGTTCTTCAGGTCCCAGGCCAAACTGTCTATATTGCTGGTTTTTTCAATTGTTCTGACTTTTTCACCTGAGATAGTATAAATGGTAATCACTACGTGCAGCGTCAGGCGGGTAAAAGTTACCCCGTTACAGCCGGCCTTCAGGGAGCAGGGGTTGGGATAAACATGCGCGGTGGAAACATCCGCCTGCGCCGTCCGCCAGGAATTAACAATGCCCCAGTTAACGCTGTAGTGCGCGCTGGTAAGGGCCCCGTAGCCCAACTGGCCGGTGCTGCCCATCAGGGAATAAGGGCCGCCTGTTTTAGGCGTGGTATTTCCCACCATGGTCAGTTCACCTATAAGTATGCGGTAAGATCTGGAGCTTACCAAGGCGGAGGCTAAAGGGTATAGTCCCCCTGCCGCCAGGAAAAATAACAGAACAAGCCAAACTCCCTTTAAACGCATATTATATTGATATATCAAAAACAACCGGATGTCAATGTCAATTAAGTCAACTGTCCGTTTCGGGCCGCCTGAACGCCTCTTTTAAGCCGTCTCACCGTAATGCGGGTGTCCGGGTCCGGCCCGCTCTTGGTGCCGCGCAATTAACAAATGATATAATTTTTTATCGATGATTGACATAAAAAAGGAAAACCCGAAGATACTTGTCATCAGGATGTCGTCGCTTGGGGACATCATCCTGACGGCCCCGGTTTTCCGTAATTTAAAAGCCAGGTGGCCCGCGGCGCGCCTGGACATACTGGTAAAGCCGCAGTTCCGCGAGGCGGTTTCAAAAAGCGCTTTTATAGACGGGGTAGTTCCGTTCGCCGGTTTTTTCAGCGCGCTCAGCGCCGTTAACTCCGCGCGCTACGACGCCATAATAGACCTGCACGACACGCCGCGCAGCCGGCTGCTGACGCTGCTTGCGCGCGCGCCGGTAAAGCTGCGCTACCATAAAGCTTCCCTGGCGCGCAGGCTTTTTGTGAACTTCCGCCTTCCCAGCCCCTCGCTTGAGAAGCACACGCTGGACAGGTACCTGGAAGCGCTCTCCGGCCTGGGGGTGCCGGCTAAACACCGCGGCCCCGAGCTGGGAGACTGGATACGGGCGGGTGAACGGCCCTCTTTTAAGCCGGGCCCCCTGAAAATATGCCTGTTGCAAACCGCTTTCCTCGGTGATTGCGTGCTGACGCTTCCGCTGCTTAAAAAAATAAAGGAGCTCTACCCGGGCGCCGCCGTTTCCGTGGTGACCCGTCCGGAAACCGCCGGAATTTTTTCGGCCTCGGGGCTGCCCGCCGAAGTTATAGAGGATAAAAAAAAGACCGCCTCCTCGGGCCCGGCGGAATTCAGCCGCCTGGCGCTTGAACTGCGCGCCCGCGCCTTTGACGCAGCGATAATACCGCACCGCTCCCTGCGGAGCGCGCTCCTGGCCTGGCGCGCGGGCATCCCGGTACGGGTAGGGTTCTCTTCCAGCGCGGGCAGTTTCTTCCTTACCCACAAGGTCCCTTTTTCCTGGCTGCTGCACGACGTCGAGAGGAACCTTTCGCTCTTATCCTCCCTCTCCGGCAGCCTGGGCGGCGCCTTTCCGCGCCTCGGCGCCGGGGCCGGCGCGGCGGCCCCGTTCTCACCGTCCGACCGGGTTACGGCGGGCATAAACGCGGGTTCGGCCTGGCCCACAAAGCGCTGGCCCAGGGAGAGCTGGGCGCGCCTTATAAAAAAAATCACAGCGGAGCGCGGGGGTAAAGTGCTGCTGGTGGGCGGCCCGGGGGAAGTGGAATGGAACGCCGGGATTGAACGCCTGGCGGGCCCTTCCAACTGCCTGAACCTTACCGGCAAAACCGATATGGGCGGACTTATGGAGGCGATACGGCCACTTAAAGTTTTCATTTCAAACGATTCGGGCCCCATGCACATAGCCGCCGCCCTGGGCGTTCCGGCGGTAGGGATATTCGGCCCCACCACGCGCGAGCTCGGGTTCTTTCCCTACGGGCCGGGCAACAGGGTAATAGAAACCCCCCTGGCCTGCCGCCCCTGCGCGCTGCACGGCTCGAAAAAATGCCCGCGCGGCCACTTCCTGTGCATGCGCCTGCTTACCGTGGAAGAAGTTTTTAAAGCGGCTTTGGAGATCGCGTCGCAGAAGGACATCGGTAAATAAATTATGGCTATTATAATCGCGGCGGCTTTTATGCTTATCGCTTTCGGCTTAAGCGCGCGCTGGGCGTGGTGGCGCGGCCGGAAACCCGGGCTTTGCGTGCTTTGCTATCACAAGGTAGGGCGCCCCCCCGCCGGCTCAAAGCTGAAAGACCTGTGGGTGAGCCCGGCCAGATTCCGCGCGCATATAAAATACCTGCTGGACCAAGGCTACGCCACGCTCTCATTCTCCGAACTGAAACACGCATACGATACTGGGACTCCGCTCCCTGAAAAATCCGTCCTGATAACCTTTGACGACGGTTACCAGAACAATTACAGCGAGGCCTGGCCCGTTTTAAGGGAGCTCGGGGCGAAGGGGAATATCTTTGTCGTCTTTAACACCATAGGCAAAGCCAACCTCTGGCATAACCCCGCTTCCGAGCCCTGGGTCAACATGGCCACGCTGGAGCAGTTAAAAGAGATGCAGGACAGCGGCGTGATAGAATACGGGTCCCATACCATGAACCACCCCCACCTGTCCGCGCTGAAACTTGAGGACGCCGCGTGGGAGATGGCCGAAGCCAAGCGCCAGCTTGAAGCGGCCTTTGGCCGGGAAATGTGCGCCTTCGCCTACCCTTACGGGGACGGCGCTTATAACCCCGCCGTGCGGGAGGCCGCGCTGGCCGCGGGTTATAGTCTTGATTTCAGCTTCGCGCAGGGCAAAACCCCGTGGCCCTGGGACCGCAAGTCCGTCCCGCTTGACCGCCTTTTTATAAAGGGCGGGGATAATAATTGGGACCTTGCCCTGCACCTGAGCCGCGGCGCGTCACGACTTTAACGCCATGCTCCCCGCTCCCGGAAAAATCCTGGTCATACAGCTGCGGCAAATAGGCGACGTGCTGCTCACCGCCCCCGCCGCGGCCGTGCTGAGGGCGAATTTTCCCGGCGCACGCATTGATTTCCTGACCGAGCCGCCTTCGGACCAGGTACTGCAAGTGAACCCCGGTATCAGCCGCGTCCTGGTCTACGACAGGGCGCGCCCCTTAGCCTGGCTCCAGAAGATCAGGGCGGAAAAATACGACCTGGTGCTTGATTTCATGTCAAACCCGCGCTCGGCCATTATAACGTTTCTGAGCGGGGCGGGGCTGAGAGCCGGGCCGGCATATACCAATTCCAGGTGGGCTTACAATAAAAAGATCGCCCCCCCCGCGGGCGGCGCCCCCTACGCGGCTTTTAAAAAAATCGATATGCTGCGGTCCCTCGGACTGAAAAACATATTCTACCCTTATCCCAAATTATACGTCACCCCGGAGGACACGGCCTGGGCGGAGCAAGCCGCGGGCGCCCTTTGCCTGCGCCGCTTCACTATCGCGTTTTCCCCCGCCTCCAGGCGGATCACGCGGCAATGGCCGCTGGAGAATTACGCGCGCCTGGCCGCGCTGGCCGCCGGGGAACTTGGCGTTAGCGTTCTTGTCCTGTGGGGGCCCGGGGAGCGCGCGCTCGCCGAAAATATTTCCGAATTGTCCGGCTCACGGGACGTAAAAGTCGCGCCCGAAACCAGCACCCTCCGGCGCCTTTCAGCCCTGCTCAAAAAAACCGGCCTGTTGGTTTCCAATTGCAGCGGCACAAAGCACATAGCGCAGGCTTCGGGCGTCCCTACGCTGGGCATATACGGGTCCAGTCTCCCGGAAAACTGGACTCCCCCCGACGATCCGGCCCACCAGACCATCCGGAACTCCGCGCTGGCCTGCATAGGCTGCGGCAAGAACACGTGCCCCATCGCGGTAAAATGCCTGCGCGAATTATCTCCGGACGCGGTTTTTGCTAAACTTACAGCCATGCCCGCGATAAAGGAAATGCTTAAATGAACCCCGACGCCCCTTCCTTTTCACCTGAAAAACTGCGCGGCGCCTTTAGAAAAACAGCGGCGGGCAGGGCGCTGTTAAAAATCCTTTCCCTGGCCTATACCGCGGTTGTCGCCTCCCGGAGAGTCCTTTATTCCTCGGGAGTGCTGCGCGCCCGCCGGCTCCCGGTCCCGGTAGTCTGTTTCGGCAATATTTCGTCCGGCGGCACCGGAAAAACCTCCACGGTGGTTACCGCGGCCCTTGAGCTGGCGCGCACCGGGCGCAAACCGGCGGTCCTGCTGCGCGGCTATAAGCGCCGCAACCCCTCCGGCAAGGTGGTAGTCCTGGCCCCGGGCCGGGCCTTCACGCTCGACGACGCCGGCGACGAAGCCCTGATGATCTACCACATGCTTGAAAAAGAGAAAGTGCCCGTGCTGGTCTGCGCGGACCGCTATGCTTCGGGAATTCTGGCGGTAAACGAACTGGGCGCGGACATTGTGCTGCTGGACGACGGCTTCCAGCACTTCGCCCTGGCGCGGGACGCGGATATCGTGCTTGTTAACGCCACCGCCCCCTTTTATCTGGACAGCGTTCTGCCTTACGGGGACCTGAGGGAGCCCCCGGCGGGCATAGCGCGGGCGGGCGCGGTTATAATTTCACACTGTGAGCAGGCCTCCCACGGGGTCATAGACGAATTAAGCCGGAGGATCCGGGAACTTAACCCCGGCGCGGCGATAATAGAGAGCACGCATGCCCCGGAATATTTCCTGGACCCGGCTACGGCCCTGCCCGTGGACCTCAACGTGCTTAAAGGAAAACCAGCCGCCGCTCTCTCGGCCATAGGCGACCCGGAATCCTTTGAAGCGGCGCTCAAAAAGATGAAGATAGATCTAAAGCAAGTCTGGCGCTACCCCGACCATCACATGTTCACCGGGGAAGAACTCGCGGCAGCGCAGGCAGCGCGCGGCGACCTGCCGCTTATAACGACATATAAGGATTTTACCCGCTTTCCTCCCGGCTGGCAGGAAATTATCAAAGGCGGTGTGCTGATACTTTCCGTGAAAATAGTTTTCCTCTGCGACGGCTGGAAGCGGCTTACGCGGCTGCTCGCCGACGCGGGCGGGACGGACTGATGCGCGCGTGGCCGGCCCGTATAAAGCGCGGCAGCCCCGCGCCTACGGCCTTCCTTGACAGGGACGGCACCCTTAACCGCGACCGCGCGGGTGTCTATATAACAACCCCCCGTCAGCTTAGAATTTACGCGGCGGCGGTCCCGGCCCTGCGCCTGATGGCGGCGAAGGGCTACCGCCTGGTTGTGCTCACAAACCAATCCGGAGTAGCGCGGGGTTTTATGACGCTTGCCGGCGCCAAAGCCATCAATCTTAAACTGGCGGGGGAGCTAAAGCGCGCCGGGGCGGGGGTTGACGCCGTATATTTCTGCCCGCACGGCCCGGACGAGGGCTGCTCCTGCAGGAAGCCTTCCGACGGCCTTATAAAGGAGGCCGTTAAAGACTTTCCCGCGGATAAGCGCCGTTCTTTTGTGGCCGGGGACAAAAAAAGCGACCTGGGCCTGGCGCGCCGGGCGGGGCTTAAAGGCTATCTTGTGCTGACAGGCCAGGGAAAAACGGCCGGGGACGCGGCAAAAGAAGGATACCGGGATATCCTGGCGCTCGCCCGCGCCCTGCCGGATTTTTCCGGCAAGCCGAAGGAAATAAAATGAAAAAACGTATTTTAATTTCGCAGCTGGTAACGCTGGCGCTTCTCGCGGCGGCGCGTCCGGAAAGCTGGGAGCTGTTCTGGGCCGGGCTCATGCTGATAGCGCTGGGCCAGGCCGTGCGCCTGGCGGCCAGCGCGGCTATCGTGAAATCAAAAACGCTGTCCACCGCCGGCCCCTACGCCGCCGTCAGGAACCCTCTCTACCTGGGCACAATGCTCATGACCGCCGGCCTCTTGACCATGCTGTCCGCCCCCTCGCGGCCGCTGCTCACCGCCGCCCTGTGGCTATTCGCCGCGGCGGCTTTCGGCTGGATTTACTATATAACGATAAAAGCCGAGGAGACCTTCCTCCTTTCTGTTTACGGTAAGGACTTTGAAACTTACAGGGCGGCGGTGCCGGCGCTCTTCCCCCGTATGCCCGGGCTCGCCGGCTTCTTTGAGTTTTCAGCCTATTCAAAGGAAGTTTTTCGCAGGAACAAGGAGTGGCGCGGCCTTAGCGCGGCCTTCGCGCTGGCGGTTTTTGTGGCCGCGCGCATAAAATATGCTTTTTAAAGCCGCTGCAGCCCTGCTGCTGGCCGCCTGCGGCCCCGCTGCCGCCGGCGCGGATCTGCTTGCACACCCTTTCTGGGGCCTTCCCCCGTCGACGTCCGCCGTGACAGCGACGCTGCCGGGCCTGGTAAAAGGCGAGACGCTTGAATACGACATTTACTGGGGCCTGGTGAAAGTGGGGCATTCCTATCTCCGCGTCAGTGAAGCGGTCCAGATCTCTTCGCGGCCGGTCTGGCATATAGTTTCAGAGGCTAAATCCGGCTCCTTTATAGATAACTTTTACAAAGTCGACGACCGCAACGAGGCGTGGATGGACGCGCAGGGCCTGCACTCCTACGGCTACTATAAAAAAGTTTCGGAAGGAAAATATTTTGCCAACGAATGGGCCGTTTTCGATCTCGGGAACAGGCGTTTTTACGGCAGCAAGATGAATAAAAAAAAGCAGATCTCGTCTTTTGAAGGCGTACTGGAAAAGCCCGTCAACGACATGCTTTCCGCCGTATACCGCCTGCGCGCCATGCGGGTGGAGCCTGGCGCCCGCGTAGAGATGGACGTTAACACAAAGCGGAACTGGCGGCTTTCGATAAAAGCCGGCAAGCGCGAAACGGTTTCCACCGGCTACGGCAAAAAAAAATGCATAATGCTTGAGCCTATGGCGGGAGAAGAGGGCCTTTTTGCGGCGAAGGCCGGCAAGCGCATGCTGGTCTGGATAACGGACGACGAGTTGAAACTCCCGATGATCCTGAAGGCCGAGATCTTCATAGGTTCGGTAACCGCCAAACTGGTCCGCCGCACGGTAACGCAGCCCTGACCATTCCCCCCCCGCCGAACCCCGGGGCTTTGCTATAATATCCATATTATGACGAAGGAAAGCTTCAAACGGCTTGCCCGTATTGTGTCGGGATTCCGCGGCAGGAAAATAGCGGTATTCGGCGATATGATGCTGGACCGGTACATAAAGGGCTCCGTGCGGCGCATTTCCCCGGAGGCCCCGGTACCGGTAGTGCGCGTCACTTCTGAATCCGCGGTCTGCGGCGGCTCGGCTAACGTAGCGGTAAATCTCTCCACCCTTGGCGCCCGGCCCTTACTGGTCTCGGTCGCCGGTACCGACGCCGCTGCGCAGGAACTTTGCGGCCTGCTTGAAGAGGCCGGCGTAAGCTCCTCCACGGTGGTACGCGACGACAATTTTCTCACCATTGAAAAAACCCGCGTAATCGCGGAGCACCAGCAGGTGGTCCGCTTTGACCGCGAAACCCCGGAGCATATGCCGGCCGCGATAAAAAAATCCGCCCTGGCCGCGCTTGAAGCCGCCATCAGGGGCGGCTGCGAAGCCGTAATACTTTCCGACTACGGCAAGGGCCTGCTGGAGCCCGGCACGATACGGGACGCTATCGCCATGGCCGCCAGGCGCAAGGTTCCGGTATTCGTTGACCCGAAGGTGGAACATTTTCAGCTTTACCGGGAAGTCGCCTGCATAACCCCCAACACCATGGAGGCTTTCGGCGGCATGCGCCTGACGCAGCGCGAAGGCGCGGAGGCGGCCGACGCGCTTGGCAAGGAAGTGCTTAAAAAGCTCGCCTGCAGCTCCCTGCTCATCACCCAGGGCGAGCACGGCATGACCATTTTCACCCGCAAGGGCGCCGGCGCGGCGGCCACGCATATTCCTACCCGGGCGAGGGAAGTGTTCGACGTGACCGGGGCAGGGGACACCGTTATTTCCGCGCTGGCCCTGGCCTGGGCCTCCGGCGCTACCCCGGTGGAGGCCGCCGTAACCGCTAATTTTGCCGCGGGCATAGTGGTAGCCAAGCTCGGAACAGCTTCTGTTACCGGGGAAGAACTTCTGGAAAGCGCGAAATCATGGATAAAGACTGTTTGATAGTTATACCGGCCCGCTACGGGTCCGAGCGTTTTCCCGGCAAGGTACTGGCTCCGCTCGACGGCAAGCCGGTAATCCAATGGTGCTGGGAGGCCGCCGTAAAGGCCGGCCTGGGCGAAGTTACCATCGCCACCGAGCATGAAAAAGTGCTGGCCTTCGCGCTGTCTATAGGCGCCCGGGCGGTGTTTACCAGCCCCCGCTGCCAGTCCGGCACCGACAGGGTTTACGAAGCCTCCCGCGGCTCCCGGGCGAAGTTCATCATAAACATACAGGGCGACGAGCCTTTTATGACGGCGGCCGCCCTGAAGAAGGCTTTAAAAAAGCTCAAGGCCTCCCCTGATTGCCAGATAGGCACGGCCTGCACGCGCATACGGAAAACCGGGGATATTGAGAATCCCAACTGCGTAAAGGTAGCCCTGAACTCCTCCGGGCGGGCTCTTTATTTTTCGCGCTGCCCGGTACCTTTCCATCACCCGCTGTCCAGCCTTGAGGGGTATCCCTACTACAAGCACTGCGGTTTTTATATTTACCGCCGTGAGGCGCTCGCCAGGTTCGTGAAACTGCCCCCCAGCCCCCTGGAAAGGCTTGAGCGCCTGGAGCAGCTGCGGGCTCTTGAAAACGGCATGAAGATAGCGGTAGCGGAAGTCCAGGAGCTGGGCCCGGCCATAGACGTCCCGGCCGATCTTGAAGCCGCGGAAGCATTTTTAAGAAAAAATATAAATAAGCACAAAGACACAAAGTCAAAACGGTAAGGAGCAGGCAATAATAACTTCATATAATTTTACCGAAGAGGCGCGGAGTACGCAGAAAAGAGAATGCGAGAGAAAAAGAAAAAGAGTTGATCGGAGTCCCGCCAAGCGATAGCGGTAATGACAGCCGGTGCTTATATGAAGTTTCCCCTGCTACGTCTGCGCCTCTGCGGTGAATATCGGGAAGTCCGACTAAAGGGCGTTAATTTATGACACGATACATCTTTGTTACCGGCGGCGTTGTAAGCTCACTCGGCAAGGGCATAACCGCGGCCTCCATAGGCCGCCTGCTCAAGGCGCACGGGCTTTCGGTCACCATAGTAAAATGCGACCCGTACATTAACGTGGACGCCGGCACCATGGCCCCTTTCCAGCACGGAGAGGTCTTCGTCACCGACGACGGCGCCGAAACCGACCTGGACCTGGGCTACTACGAACGCTTCCTGGATATCAACACCTCAAAGGCCAACAACATGACGGCCGGGCAGATCTACCAGACCGTGATAGCCCGCGAGCGCGCCGGCAGCTACCTGGGCCAGACCGTGCAGGTGATCCCCCACATCACCGACGAGATCAAGCGCCGCTTTATAAAGGCCGGAGAGGGTTTTGATATAACCATTATAGAGATCGGCGGCACGGTAGGAGACATCGAAAGCCTGCCTTTCCTGGAAGCCGCCCGCCAGATGCGCCCCGACCGCATGCGCAACGACGTTCTTTACCTGCACGTAACGCTGGTGCCCTACCTCTCCGCCTCCGACGAGCTTAAAACCAAGCCCACCCAGCACTCGGTCAACAAGCTGCGCGAGATCGGCATAGACCCGGACATCATAGTCTGCCGCGCGGAAAAGCCGCTGGCCCGCGACATAAAAGACAAGATCGCGCTTTTTACCAGCGTGCCCCGCGAAGCCGTGATAGACGCCCCGGATTCCCCCTCCATCTACGACGTTCCCTTCGTGCTTAAGAAGCAGGGCCTGGACGAACAGATAATGATGCTCCTGCGCCTCAGGAGCGCGCGCTGGGATTTTGAAGAGTGGGCGAACTTTGTCCAGCGCCTCAAAGCCGCCGCCGGCGCCGAACCGGTACGCCTGGCCATTGCCGGCAAGTACACCAAGCTTAAGGACTCCTACAAATCGCTGGTGGACGCCATACAGCACGGGGCCGTGGCGAACGGCGTAAAAGCCGAACTTGACTATGTGGACGTTGAGGATAAGGATTTCACGGAGCGCCTGGCCGGGGCCGACGGGCTGATAGTGCCCGGCGGTTTCGGGGACCGCGGGATAGAAGGCAAAATAGAAGCCGTGCGCTACGCCCGGGAGAACGGCCTGCCCTTCCTGGGCATCTGCCTGGGGATGCAGTGCGCCACCATCGAATTCGCGCGCCACGTGCTGGGGCTTAAGGGCGCGCACTCGACGGAGTTCAACCCAAAAACCAGGCACCCGGTGGTTGACCTGATGGCCGCACAGAAGGGCGTAAAAGAGAAAGGCGGCACCATGCGCCTGGGCGCCTGGCCCTGCTCTATAAAAGCCGGGACGCTGGCGCGCAAGATCTACGGCAGCACCCAGATATCGGAGCGGCACCGGCACCGCTACGAGTTTAACCCTGAATACGCGCCGCTCTTCGAGAAAAAAGGTTTTAACATCAGCGGGACGAACCGAAAAATAAACCTGCCCGAGATCGTGGAATTAAAAAAACACCCGTGGTTCGTCGGGGTGCAGTTCCACCCGGAATTCAAGTCAAGGCCGCTTATGCCGCACCCGCTGTTCTTCAGCTTCGTGGCGGCGGCGGTGAAGAACAGGGACTTAAAACATGCAGCGGGCCTTGTCGGCAGCCGGTCGTAAAGCGAGGAAAGACGGTGAAACAAAAAGAAGTAAGGGTAAAGAACTTAGTGCTCTCGAACACCGGGCGGCTCGCCTATATCGCGGGCCCCTGCGTTATAGAATCCGCCCGCGCTTATGCCGCCGAGGCGCTGGCGCTCAAGAAAATATTCGCGGGCCTGAAGACGCCTTTTGTGCTGAAAGCTTCTTTTGACAAGGCGAACCGCACTTCCTTCAGGTCCTTCCGCGGCATCGGCATGGAGACCGCGCTGGATTTTCTCAAAGAGCTGAAGCTGCGCCTTGACCTGCCGCTGCTGGTGGACGTGCACGAGCCGGCCCAGGCCGCGCGCGTGGCGGAGGTCGCCGACATTCTGCAGGTCCCGGCCTTCATGTGCCGCCAGACGGACCTGTTGTTCGCCTGCGCGGACACCGGCCGCGCCGTCAACGTGAAGAAGGGGCAGTTCCTCTCCCCCTGGGAAGCCGAGAACATAGTGCGCAAACTGGAAAGCCGCGGCGCCAAGGATATAATGCTGACCGAGCGCGGCTCCTCCTTCGGCTACGGGAACCTGGTAGTGGATATGCGCTCGCTTGAGATAATGAAAGATTTCGGCTACCCGGTGATCTTTGACTGTACACATTCGGTGCAGCGGCCCGGAGGCCTCGGTACCGCCACCGGCGGGGACAGGCGCTTCATAGTGCCGCTGGCAAAAGCCGCGGCCGCGCTTAAGATCGCGGGGCTGTTCTTTGAAGCGCATCCTGACCCGGCCAGGGCGCTTTCGGACGGGCCCAATTCGCTTAAACTGGATTCCGTAAAAACCATAGTCTCCGCGCTCAACCGCGTGGACAAACTGGCCGGCGACATACTTTAGGATAGAGGTGAACCATGAAATGCAACAACTGCGGTCAGGAAAACCGGGCCGCCCTTAAATTCTGTAAAAAATGCGGGGGCGACATGACCCTGCCCCCCGCCTGGTTCCCGGACTGGGGCTGGCATTTAAAAACCCTTTCCTGGATATACATAATCCTGATAATAGGTTTTTTCACGGTAAGCTACGTGCTGCACAAACTGCCCCCGCCCTACGACCAGCGCCAGATCCCCCCGGAAATGACGCCCTGGCTGAACCCGCACAAGGTGCCGGCGAAATAGAATGACCGCAAAAGACGCGCTTATACTTAAGACCGCCCGGGGCGTTGTGGCCGCGGAAAGCCGCGCGGTAAGCGGGCTGATAAAAACCCTGGACGCCTCTTTCCTTAAAGCTGTAAAGCTGATAGCGGCCTGCCCGGGCAAAGTGGTGCTCCTGGGAGTGGGCAAGTCCGGCCTGATAGCGCGCAAGATAGCCGCCACCCTGGCCTCAACCGGCACCCGCAGCATCTACCTGCACCCCGTGGAGTCGCTGCACGGGGACCTGGGGATGATAGCCTCCGACGACCTGGCCGTGGCGCTCTCCTACTCCGGGGAAACGGAAGAGACCGCCAAACTCATCCCCGTGCTAAAGCGCCAGGGCCTGCCGGTAATAGCCATAACCAACAACGCCGCCTCCCGCCTGGCGCGCCGTTCCGATATTGTGCTGCGCCTGCGCGTTAAGGGGGAGGCCTGCCCTTTCGGGATAGTGCCCACCTCTTCCACCACGGCCATGCTGGCGCTGGGCGACGCGCTGGCGATAGCGCTTATGACGCTGAAAGGTTTTGACAAGAGCCGTTTTGCCAGCCTTCACCCCGGAGGCAATTTGGGCAAGCTCCTGAATTTAAAGGTCTCGGACCTCATGCACACGGGTAAGGAAAACCCGGTAATTAAGGAAACCGGCACCATAGCGGCCGCCCTGAAACTTATGACCGCGCTAAGGACCGGGGCAGTTTCAATCACCGGCAGGGGCGGCAGGCTTTCCGGCTATTTCACCGACGGCGACCTGCGCCGCTGCCTACAAAACGGGTTTAGCGGGCTTAAAACGCCCGTAAGCGCCGTAATGACCCGCCGCCCGCTTACCGTACACCCGGAAACTGCGGCCATGGAAGCGGCCCGCCTGATCTCGGAAAAGAAAATCGACAACCTGCCCGTTACAGACTCTAAAACCGGGCGCCCGGTCGGCATAATAGACGAGCGCGATCTCCTGAAAGAAGGGCTGGGGTGAGAAAGCTGGCCCCCCTGTTCTTACTGGCGCTGGCCGCCTGCTCCGGGGAACAGGCCCGGGAAGCCGCGCCCGGCTTGAGCCTGCTGAAAGATTTTTCCATATCGGAAACCGACAAGAACCTTTCCAGCTGGCGGCTGGACTCCGTAACGGCCGTCATGGACGAAAAACGGGGAATTATCCACTTTACGCTGCCGCTTATAAAATTTTACGACAATGACCTGGTCTCTTCAAATATAACCTCGAAAACAGGTTTTCTCCAGATGCGCGAGAAGGCCGCCGAGCTTACCGGCGACGTCGTAGTTAACGCCAAAAAAGGCGGGATGATCCTGAAGACCACAAAACTTTTCTACAGCTCGGCCCGGGGGAAGATCTGGACAGAAGAGCCCGTCACTATCTACAAAGAAATGACCGTTATAAAAGGCCGCGGCTTTATCGCGAACCCGGACCTTTCTGAAATCGAAATAGAACATCAGGAAACCCGGAGGCGCGGAAAATGAGGTCTCCGCTCCTGCCCTTCCTTCTCCTGAACTTGTTGTGGCCGGCGGGCGGCGTTCTGGCGCAGGAGGATTTTATGATGGGGTCGGTGGTAAAAAGCGATAAGTGGAGAATGGACCGGCAGAAAGACCTGGAAATTTTTGACGGCAATGTTTCGTTCCGCAACCCGCGCTACCTGCTTAAGGCGGATCACGCCCTGTACTCGAAAAAGGCCCAGGCCTGGGATATTACAGGCGCTGTTTACACCCTCCGGACTTTTGAGGACAAGTCGCAGGTGGAAGCCCGCTGCGACAAGGCGCGCTACCTTGAGGACGACGAAGAAGCCTACATGGAGCGCGGGGCGCTGCCGGTGCGCATAAAATATACCGGCGCCGACGGGAAGGTCCTTAACGGCCGCGCCGACAGGACCCGCGCGGAAAACATGACTGACCTGATGTATTTTAACGGTTCTTTCTCGCTCTCAACGGACAACCTGGATATTTACTCCCAAAAAGGGCTCTATGACAGCGACGACCAGACCTTTCTTATGGAAGAATCCACCCCGCTGGCCGCGGGCAAGCGCGAAGGTTACGACTTCGCGATAAATTCGGAAAGGATAATGTTCTTCAAGGACAGCCGCGATATAAAGTTCTATAATAACGTCGCCGGCTGGGTAAAAGATCAGCCGGAGATAAGCTCCCAGACCGTAAAGCGGAAGAAGTTTTAAGTTACGCCCCTTATGAAACTTGAATGTGACCTCCTTGAAAGATCTTTCGGCCGGCGGCAGGTGGTCAACGGCATTTCGCTGCACGTAAGTTCGGGCGAGGTTTGCGGGCTGCTGGGCCCCAACGGGGCGGGCAAGACCACTACGTTCCACATGCTGGTCGGCTTTTTAGAGCCGGACGCGGGGAAAGTTTTCATCGACGGGACGGACGCTACAAAGGCGCCCATGTACGAGCGGGCGCGCGGCGGCATAGGTTACCTCGCGCAGGAGCCGACCGTTTTCCGGGGACTTACGGTGGCGCAGAACCTTGAGGCGATACTGGAGCGCACTACTCCGGACCGCAAGGCGTTGCGCGAGCGCGTGGAAGCGCTGCTGGGAGAGTTCGGCCTGATGAAATTAAAGGACCAGAAGGCCTGGTCGCTTTCGGGCGGAGAGAAGCGCCGGCTGGAAGTGGCGCGGGTGATGATAAACAACCCTAAGATCATCCTCCTGGACGAGCCTTTTGTGGGCATAGACCCTATTACGGTCAGCGACCTTAAGAAGATAATCCTTCACCTGAAAGATAAAGGCATCGGCATACTCATCACCGACCATAACGTCCGGGAGACGCTTTCCATTACGGACCGTTCCTACCTTATCTACAACGGCCAGATTCTGATAGACGGAGACGCCAACACGCTGTTGAACGACCCCAAAGCCCGCGAGTTCTACCTCGGCTGGGACTTCAAGCTGTAAATCGCACTAAAACACAAGGCCGCGGGATGCCCAGTCGGGGCGGCCGCGGGGACCGGAACGCAAAATGCGTTCGCGCACACCGTGCGCGAACGCGTTTTTCTAACCCGGCACCCGGTCAGCCCCGACTTCGCATCTCGCGGTCCGCTATTTAGGTAAAAGTCTCTAAGTGCGTGTGGAGGCCGTGGCGGCGGATGAAGGCGAGGGCCGCGGCGTGCCGGCGCTCGGCCCGGGCCGTTTCACCCATCAGGTAATAAAGATTGGCCAGGGAAAGCAGGGTAAGGGCTTCTCCGCGCGGCTCGGAACGGCCTTTAAAGAGGGCGGCGCCTTTGCGGTAATGTTTCAGGGCCGCCTCGAAATCCCCGTTCTTCTTTTTTATCTCGCCCATCCCCCATTCCACAAACCCCAGGTCCGCCCAATCCGACAAGCCAGAATAAAGTCTGTGCGCGCGCGTATAGCCCGCGTAGGCCTCTTCAAGACGCCCCAGCTGGCGCAGCACGTTGGAGGTGCCGCATTCGGCGTAGGCTTTGGCGAAAGTATCCTCGGTACCGGAAAAAAGCCTTCGCGCCCGGACATAACAGTCCAATGCGCGGCCCATAAACCCGGCCACCCGCAGAAGGCCGCCCAGGCCGAACAGGGCGTAGCCCTCCGCGGCCCCGTCCCTGTCCGCCCGGGCGAACTTAAGGGAAGCCTCAAAAGACGCTATCCCTTCGGCGTAGCGCCCCTGCAGCCGGTAAAGCCCGCCCAGCGCCCAGAGTGAAAAGGACGCGCCGGCCCGGTCCCCGGCTTTTTGGTAGCCTTTCAGGAGTTTTTGAAGCAGCTTTGAAGCTTCAGCCAGTTTACCGGCAAGCCGCAGCGCCAGCGCCCACTCAAGCTCGGCGTCCGCGCGAAAAACGCCCAGTTCTTTCGAAAGTGCTAGAGCCTTGTGTGCCGATTCCAGCGCGGCCTTTTCATTGCCCAGAGCCCTGCTGCAGCGGGCCTCGCTGAGCAGAACATCAAGCTCCAGTTCCAGGTCGCGCGGCGCGGTTTTATGAACGGACGAATATTCTTTTATCGCCCCGGCAAAAAGTCCGAGTCCGCGCAAAGCTTCGCCTTTAAGAAAGGACAAACGGCCATTACCGGCGGCTTTCGTCTTTTTAGCTGCGGCCAGGGCCCTGGCGAACTCGCCTCTGTTTAGCAGCTTTTCCAGCTTCTCTATATTTTCCATATATGGTTTCCTCACATAAGCTTTGCGCAAACAACGCCCAACGGGCAAAGGGAACACCGCGGCCTGGTCTTCCGGCAGAAATCCTTTCCCAGCCTGACCAGCAGGGCATGATATTCATTATATAATTTTACGTCGGGCGGCAGGCCCAGCTCGAATAAGGCCTTCCAGCCGCAGTATGGCAGCCCGCGCGCCAGGCCCAGCCGCTCCCCTGCCCGGCGCGTATACGCGTCAATTACAAAGCCGGCCTTCCCCCCGGCGTAAAGCGCCATGGAATCGGCGGTCTCCGGGCCTACGCCTTTATATGAGAGCAGCTCGGCGCGCAAGCCGGCGGCCCCGGCAGACCTGAACCAGGAGCGGAATCCCTCGGGATGGTCTTTAAGCGCCCGCCCGCAGAAGTCTTTTAAGCGCCGCGCCTTCTGCCTGAAATAACCGCTGCTCCTTATGGCCCGCTCAAGTACATCGATCCGGCAGGCCGCTATCTTGCCCGGACACATAAGCCCGGCCCCGCGCATGGCTTCCAGAGCTTTTTCAACGTTCTTCCAGGCGGTGTTCTGGGTTAGTATAGCCCCCGCGCAAATCTCAAAGACTTCAGCTTCCCGCAGCGGCCCGTAAAAGCCGGCCCGGTAAACGGGCGCTTTCCCGCCGGCGGGCGTGACGGGCCACCAGCCCTGCGGGCCGAAAGCTCCGAGCAGGCGCTCGTAGACGTTCTTTATTCTTTCGGGAGCAGCCGCTTTATTTCCCGGAGCAGGTCGTCCAGGTTGTACGGCTTTTTCATGAAGTTGCGGGCGCCGCATATTTTAGCCTTTTCAACGCTCTCGGGATTATCCAGCGTGGAAATTATCAGGATGGGGATATGCCGGGTAAGATTGTCGCGCATAAGCGCGTTGCAGACGTCGTAGCCGTTGAGTTTGGGGAGCAGCAGGTCCAGCAGTATCAGGTCCGGCTTCTCCCGGCGGGCCAGCGCCAGCCCGGTTACCCCGTCGGAGGCGTGCAGCACGGCATACCCTTCGGCCTCCAGCACCTCTTTGAGCACCGTCGAAGCGGCCTTGCTGTCCTCCACCATCACTATCTTGCGGCCGGTCACAGCGCGCCGCCCCGGGCGTAAAAGCCCGCCAGCTTTATATATTCCTTTTCAGATTTAACCAGAGCGGCGCATTCCTCTCCGGTAAGCGCCCGCTTGATCTTTCCGGGCGCGCCCATCACCATGCTTCTCGGCGGAATTTTAGTGCCCGGAGTAACAACGGCCCCCGCCGCGATAAGGCAGTACTCGCCTATTTCGCTCTCTATGACCACGGCGCCCATCCCTATAAGGCAATGAGCCCCCACCACCGAGCCGTGGATTATAGCCGAATGGCCCACCGTAACGCCTTCGCCGACGATAACGGGCCTGTCGAGGTTGGGATGCAGCACGGCCAGATCCTGTATGTTGGACCCGCGGCCTACCTCTATGCGGTCCACGTCGCCGCGTAGGACCGCGCCGGGCCAGACAGAAACCTCCGCCCCTATTTTAACCCTGCCTATCAGGCAGGCCGAGGGATGCACCCAGGCGCCAGGGGCCGTTTCAGGCTTAACGCCCATAAATTCCTCAATCATGTTCCCCTCCGGGCCCGGGGCGATGGCGGTGATTCGGCGCGTAGTCATACCGCGGCTCCGACATCCTCAGCCCCCAGTAAATAAAAATACTGCCGAACCCGGGGATCAGGTAATAGAAAAGCCTGAACACCAGGCTGGCGGCCAGGGCCTGGCCCACCGGCACGCCCATGCCGGAAAAAGCGGCGGTCATGGCGGCTTCCATGGCGCCCAACCCCCCCGGCAGGATGGGAATTATCGTCATTATTTGCCCGAGCGCGAACCCTATAATGAGCGTGCTGGTATGCATGTGCGCGCCCACCGCCCTGAAAGCGAAATGCAGTATTAAAATATTGCTGACCCAGTCCATGCAGACATAGGTCAGCACCAGCGGCAGCTCATAGCGGCGCGCCTGTATGGTATGTATGCCCTTTGCCAGCTGCTCCTCGAACTGCAAAAATGTTTCCTCAGGTATTTCTTTTTTTGAAAACAGGAAAGACAGGTGATTTACTATCCTGTAAAGCTTACGCGCCCAGGCGGAGCGCAGCTCGTGGTGAAAAAAAAGCAGCATCAGGATAAAGGCGAAAGAGAGCACAAAAAGCACGCCAGCCACGTCCTGGAAGAAAACAGCCCCGAACTCCCGCGTCTTGAGCAGCTGCAGGAACATGCCTTCGACTATGATAAGGGAAAGCACAAGGTAAATAAAAACGCTGATAACCACGGAAGAGGTGACGCTTATCCCATAAGGAATATGGCGCTTGCTTAGCAGGTGCGCCCGGGTGGCAAAACCGCTTACGCCGCCGGAAGAAACAAAGTAGTTTACGGTGGTTGAAACGAAAGACACCCCGCACGCCTCCCAGAAAGGGAGCCGGTAGCCGAGGATCTTAAGGACTTCCCACAGGGAGAGCCCCATTAATAGATAGCTTATGAAGGAGAGAACCATGGAAAGCGAAAGGTAAAAAAAGTTAGCGTGCCTGGTGGCCGCAAGAAGCTCGGCCGTATTAGGATAGACCAACACCGCCAGGATAGCCAGGGAAACGGCTATGGGCAGGTAGATCAGGAGTTTTTTCCTAAATTTAGCGGTCTCCATATTTTGTAAAATATATTGTAAATCTTTAAGACTGCTATTAAAAGGAAAAATGTCCACATACAGGTCTGATTTCCTGGTAATCGGAAGCGGTTTGGCCGGTTTGCTTACAGCCCATAAGCTGTCCGCGGTCGGCACGGTCAATATACTCTCCAAGCGGGCCGCGCAGGTTTCGAACACCGACCTCGCCCAGGGCGGGGTAGCGACGGTTACCGGTAAAGACGACGATTTCAGCCTTCATATACAGGACACACTTAAAACCGGGGCAGGGCTTTCCGACCCCGAAGTGGTGGACCTGACCATAAAGGAAGGGCCGGAACGCGTAAAAGAACTTATTTCGCTTGGCGTGAAATTCACCAACAAGGACGGCGAGCTTGAACTCGGGCTGGAGGGAGGGCACTCGCGCAGGCGCGTTCTCCACGCGGCGGACGGGACCGGGCACGAAATTGAGACCGCCCTGCTCCGCCTTTGCCGCTCAACCGGGAAAATACGTTTTTTCGAGAACCACGCTTCCGTGGACCTGATACTGGCGCGCCGCTCTTCCACTACCCGCCCGGAGCGCAACGCCTGCCTGGGCGCCTACGCTCTTGAAGAAAAAAGCGGGAAAGTGCACAGTTTCCTGGCCGGCCGGACGGTGCTGGCCTCCGGCGGGGCCGGCAAAGTATACCTGTATACTTCAAATCCCGACACGGCCACCGGCGACGGCATGGCCATGGCTTACCGCGCCGGCCTGAAGCTGGCCAACATGGAATTCGTGCAGTTTCACCCCACCTGCCTACACCACCCTAAAGCCAAATCATTCCTTATTTCCGAAGCCGTGCGCGGGGAGGGAGCCATACTAAGGCTGGCCGGCGGGAAACGCTTTATGCCCGCCTACGACCCCAGGGCCGAGCTTGCCCCGCGCGACATCGTGGCCCGCGCCATAGACAGCGAACTAAAAAGGACCGGCGGCGACTGCGTGTACCTCGATATTACGCACCGGGCCCCGGCTTTCGTGAAAAAGCATTTCCCGAATATCTACAAGAAGTGCCTCTCGTTCGGCATAGATATGACCCGGACGCCTATCCCGGTGGTCCCGGCCGCGCATTTCTTCTGCGGCGGGGTCCAGGTGGACAAGGCCGGAAAAACCGCCATGCCGGGGCTCTACGCTATAGGAGAAGTGTCCCAGACGGGCCTGCACGGGGCGAACCGCCTGGCCTCCAACTCCCTGCTTGAGGCCTGCGTTTTCGCGCACCGGGCGGCGGAGGATATAAAATCCGGCTCCGCTCCCCGTACGGCCAGGAAAACCCCGGCGCCCTGGCAGACAGGCAACGCGCGCCCGTCCGACGAGGCGGTTATCATAAGCCATAACTGGGATGAAATACGCACCCTCATGTGGAACTACGTCGGCATTGTGCGCAGCGACAAGCGCCTGGCGCGCGCCCGGGCCAGGGTAAAGACAATCTCGGAGGAAATAATAAAGTATTACTGGGATTTCTTCCTCACCACGGACCTGATAGAACTGCGCAATATAGCCTGCCTAGCCGACGTGATCATACGTTCGGCCGCCCTGCGCAAAGAGTCGCGCGGCCTGCATTACACAGTGGATTACCCGGAACCTTCGGCTAAATTCCTTAAACCCACGGTGGTAGACAGGTATGGGCAGGGCGCCTGACCGCCCCTGCCGCCTGCCAATATTATTATGGACAAGATCATTATCAGCGGGGCGCGCTCGCACAACCTTAAGAACGTCAGCCTGGAAATCCCAAAGAACCGGCTGGTGGTTATAACCGGTCTTTCCGGCTCCGGCAAGTCCACCCTGGCTTTCGACACTATTTACGCGGAGGGCCAGCGCCGTTACGTGGAGTCGCTCTCGGCCTACGCGCGGCAGTTCCTGGAGCAGATGGATAAACCCGACGTGGATTCAATAGAGGGCCTTTCCCCGGCCATAGCCATCCAGCAGCACTCGCTTTCGAAAAATCCGCGCTCCACCGTGGGCACCGTCACCGAGATCTACGACTATCTGCGGCTGTTGTTCGCAAAGGCGGGGCGTCCTTACTGCCCCGCCTGCCATAAACCTATAAAAGCCTGGTCGGCGCAGGGCATCGCCTCCGAGATCCTGGTGAAATACGGCGGGCAGAAAACCCGCATTTTTTCCCCCCTGGTGAGGGGCCGCAACGGCACATACGAGGAGCTGTTCGCCCGCCTGCGCAAGGGCGGTTTCACGAGAGCGCGCGTTGACGGGAAGGTTTACCAGCTAGAAACCCCGCCTGTTTTAAAGCGCTACATAAAACACGATATAGACCTCTTTGTGGACGAATTTACCGTGGCCCCGGGTGACCGGGAGCGCCTGGGCGAAGCTGTGGAGCTGGCGCTGGCCCAGTCAAAGGGCCTGCTCAGCGCCGAGACCGCCGCGGCCGCCTCGGTTTACAGCGAGAAGAACGCCTGCCCCTCCTGCGGCATAAGCTTCCCGGAGCTGGAACCGCGGCTTTTTTCTTTCAACTCCCCGCACGGCGCCTGCCCAGAATGCGGCGGCCTGGGCGTTAAAATAGAAATAGCGCCGGACCTGGTAGTGCCGGATGAGGCCAAATCGGTCAACGGCGGGGCGCTGGAGGCCTGGGCCAACCCCGTAACCACGCGCACCCACCGGTGGAAGGGGTCCTGGTCTGGCTATTATGCCCAGATGCTGAATTCCGCCGCCGCCCGGAACGGCATAGACCTGGACAAGCCCTGGAAAGACCTGCCCAGAGCCCACCGGGACGTCCTGCTGAACGGCGCGGGAGAGTTTGAGGGCGTACTTACGAACCTCAAGCGCCGCCACACGGAGAGCGAATCCGAGTTCGTTAAAGAAGAAATTTATTCCAAGTTCATGCGGGAGACGGTCTGCCCCGGCTGCAAAGGCCTAAGACTGAAGGCCGAAGGCTTAAGCGTGCTGGTGGGCGGCAGGAACATCGCCCAGATCTCGGAGCTGCCAATAGCCGCCGCCAGAGGCTTCATGTCCGAAGTGGACCTGAGCGAAAAAGAGCGCGCCATCGCGCGCCTGATACTTAAAGAAATTAATTCCCGCCTGACCTTCCTTTCCGACGTAGGCCTGGGCTATATTTCCCTGGACCGCCGCTCGGAAACTCTCTCCGGCGGCGAAGCCCAGCGCATACAACTGGCCACCCAGATAGGCTCGGGGCTTACCGGGGTACTCTATGTCCTGGACGAACCCACCATCGGCCTGCACCAGCGCGACAACGCCAGGCTTATAAAGACTTTAAAGTCGCTGCGCGACATAGGCAATACCCTGCTGGTGGTAGAGCACGACGAGGCCGTCATACGGGCGGCGGACCACGTAATTGACCTTGGGCCCGGCGCGGGGCTCTCGGGCGGCTATATAGTGGCGCAGGGCACTCCGGCGCAGATCATAAAAGACAAAAAGTCGGTGACCGGCCCTTTTCTCAGCGGCGCGCGTTCCGCCGCCGCGAAACGCGCTCCAAGGCCGCACTCCGGCAAATTCCTGGAATTCACCGGAGCCAGCCAGTTCAATCTGAAGGATATCGACGTAAAAATACCGCTTGGGCTGTTCGTGAGCATCTGCGGAGTTTCGGGCTCTGGCAAGTCGACCCTGCTTTACGAGATAGTTTATAAAGCGCTCGCAAGAGAGCTCTGCAACTCAAAAGAGACCCCGGGCGCTTTCAGATCGATGAAGGGCCAGGACCAGATAGACAAGGTGATCATCGTGGACCAGTCGCCGATAGGCCGCACTCCCCGGTCCAACCCCTCCACCTACAGCGGCGTCTTCAACCATATACGCGACCTGTTCGCGGCGCTGCCGGAGGCTAAACGCCGCGGTTACGAGCCTGGTCGTTTTTCCTTCAACGTCAAAGGCGGGCGCTGCGAGACCTGCCAGGGCGACGGCACCATAAAGATACAGATGCAGTTCCTGCCCGACGTTTACGTGAAGTGCGACGAATGCGGCGGCAGGCGCTTCAACGACGACACGCTTGCCGTCAGGTTCAAGGAACACAGCATAGCCGACGTGCTGAACCTTTCGGTGGAGGAGGCGCGCGGCCTCTTCTCCGAGATCCCCCGCATCTCCAGGATACTGGCCACCATGAGCGAGGTGGGGCTGGATTACCTGAAGCTGGGGCAGAGCGCCACCACCCTTTCCGGCGGCGAGGCCCAGCGCCTTAAGCTGGCGGAACAGCTGGCCCGCCGGGCCACCGGCCGCACGCTCTACATACTTGACGAGCCCACCACGGGGCTGCACTTTGCCGACGTGGAAAAGCTGCTTAAAGTCCTGCACCGCCTGGCCGACGCAGGCAACACCATTCTGGTAATTGAGCACAACCTGGACGTTATAGCGGCTTCCGACTGGCTTATAGAACTGGGCCCCGAAGGAGGCGGAGCCGGCGGAAAACTGATCTTCTCCGGGCCCGTAACCGGCATAATCAAAACGAAGGGCTCTCATACCGGCTTTTATCTGAAGGAGCACCTGCGGGCCGCTTGCGCAAAAGCCGTGACGGCGGGCGCTTAAATGGTTTTTACCAGGTTCAACCCGAGGTGCCGGTCCAGCCGAAATTGCCTGCTGTTCGCCCGTAAATCTCCCGTATTTTTCGCAGCGGCCCGGCTTCGGCCCCGGGGCAGCCGGACGCTATGGCCCGGTGGTAGTCGCGTATCCCCGAAAAATAGCCAAGAGCTTCCTTAAAATTAAGCCCGCCGCCCAACAGGTAGTACATGGCTATGCCGTGGGAGACCAGCAGCGGCGCGTTGTCAGCAAGCGCCAGCCTTTCTACCAGCCCGGCCGCGGCCAGGCGCGCCGCGTTAAAATCCATAGTAGAATGTTTCCAATGATTTTTATGCCTGGCCAGATTGGCAAAGCCCTCGGCGTTTTGCGCCGCAAGTTCGGAGAGAGAAGTGGTGAGCCCCAGAACTGTAAAGGAAACCGTATCCATACCGGAGGCTGTTATCAGTTCATAGGCGCTTCTTAAAGTGGCGCCGGTTTCACCGGGAAAGCCGATCACAAAATTGCCATGCAGGGCCATGCCCGCGGACTTAATGTTTTTGACGCCTCTGTAGATCTGCTCCGGCCCGAAACCTTTCCCCATCCTGGCAAGGATCCCGGCGTCGGCCGATTCCACCCCGCTGTATATCCAGAAGCAGCCGGCGTCCGCCATGAGAGCGCACATATCGGGCCGCGCCGCCAGCTCGTCAACCCTCGCGAAGCACGACCAGGGGACCTTCAGGGGCTTCAGGCCGCGGCAGAGCTCGCCGACGTATGCGGGGTCGGACGTAAGGTTGGTGTCCACAAAACGGATATATTTCGCCCCGAGCTCTTCTACGAGAAATCTCACCTCACGAAGAACCGCCCCGGCCGGCCGATAGTCCTGGCGCCCCCGCTCAGGGTAGCTGCAGAAGACGCAGGAATGCGCGCAGCCCTTGGACGCCTCGACGGGAAAACAAGTGGAAGAGAGACGCCCATAAAGCCGCCACGCCGGAAGGCAGCCCAACGATAAATTCCTTTTCCCTTTTAGGCAGAGGGGACCGTCGCGCGTCCTTTCCGCGGCAGGCAGGACGCGCGGCAGGTCCGCGGCGCGGGCCCCCGCCCTGACCGCTCCGGCCAGTTCCCCCAGCGCCAGTTCCCCGTCTCCGGCGATAACAACGTCGGCGTACGCGGCCATGCCGCTGTTAAAATGCAGCCCGCAGCCCCCCAGCGCTACCACCGAACCGGGCGACAGGCGGCGTATCTTTTCCGCGATCGCGGCGACGCTTTCGGTTTTATGCAGGGAACTGGTGGAGATGCCCACCACTCCCGGATGTCCGCCAAGCAGGCGCTCGAACCGTTCTAGCTCCGCCGCGTCCCGGAAGACATTGTCCGAGATGGCGCAGGAGAAGCCGGCCCCGGCAAGGTAACCGGCCAGGCTCGCAAGCGGGCAGCGCTGGGGCGAGTTGAGCGTGTACTGGAAAGGAAGGGAAAGCGCCGCGAGCGGGAGATTCAGGTATTCGTATACAGGGGAGAACGCGTTGGCGCTTGCCGGCAGGTACGCGCCCGGCAGGAAGTGGTCGGACTCAGCCACCAGCAGGACGTCTATCCCGGGCCGTTCAACGATCATAAGGCGGCCATAGCCGCAGAAAAAGCCGCGGCCTCTGCGTGGGTTTCTATTTCGTAGGATGAACTGCCGGGGATCATCCCTGAGGCGATGCGGGCCATCCCCTGGGACGGGCCAAGTTCGCATATGGCCGCGGCGCCGGAGGAGCGCAGTATGCCGGCCCTTCGTTTCCAGTTTACCCCGGTAGAGATCTGCCCCGTCAGAAATTCTTTCAGCCCTTCGCGGCCGCGGACAAAACCGCTTTCGGAGCGCTCATTTACTATCGGCACGCGCGGGGCGCTGAACTCCACTTTATCCAGCACTTCAGCGAACTCCAGTTCGGCTTCGCGCATAAGAGAAGAATGAAAGGCCCCCGGCATGGCAATATCCATAACGTGAGCCCCTCTTCTTTTAGCTTCCGCCTCGGCGGCGTTCACGGCGTCAAAGGTACCGGAAATAACGAAATTCAAGTCGGTGTTTATACCCGCGAGCTCGCACACGCCGCGCGTGCGCCCGGCGGCTTCGGCGCAGAGCCTGCGCGTGTCACTCTCCGACAGACCCAGCAGCACCGCCATACGGCCGGGGTTGCGCCCGCAGGAGCGTTCGAAGATCTCCGCGCGCCGGGAGATGACGGCCAGCCCTTCCTCAAAAGGCAGCGCGCCTGAAGCCACGACGGCGGTAAAATCGCCGAGGGAGCGCCCGGCCAGCACGTCCGGAAAAATCCCAAGCTCCGCCAGGTCGTAGAAAGGCGCAAGGCTCGCCAGGAAAACCGCGGGCTGTGAATGGAGCGTGCGGCGTAATTTTTCCAGCGGCCCCGACCGCATAAGAACGGAAATATCGTAGCCGAGTACCGTCCGGGCGAGGGCGTACAGGCGGGACGCCGCCGGGGAGGGGTCCGGTTCACGGTGTCCCATGCCGATTTTAACGGAATGCCCCGGGAATAAAAAAGCTTTTTTTATCGGCGCCATCATAAGATTATACCGAAACCCGGGGCGTTCTCGGCCACACAAGATGGTCCGCAGCGCCGTTCCCTTTGAACTTATTGCCTTCCGTTTTAACCACGCAGGGCCCGTCTTCCTTAATGCCGTTCCGATTCGCCGAGAAGGTGTTAAATTCAAGACGCAAATCGGCGCCCCCCCCGCACCAGACGCCGTCCCAGCCGCACCCGCGCACGGAAGAAGTCTCAAGGCTTATTTTAGAACTGTTGTCCGCTTTTATGCCGGTCCTGTTGCCGGAAAACCCGGATCCGGAAATATACGCTTCCCCGCCGCGGTCGGCGAACACTCCGATATTATTTCCCTGGAAAACAGTTCCGCGCGCTGAACAGATTCCGGCTTCCACACAGATCCCCGCAATGGAGTTGTTCTTAAAAACGCAGCGTTCAAATCCGGTGACAGAACCGTCCTGCAGCCATGCGCCCCTGCCGGAGTCCCGGATTGAGCTGCCGTCCAGGCTTACTTTGGATTTGCCGGTCGCGAGCACCCCGGAAGCCGCCGCGCCT
>JAVHRY010000134.1:0-1433 GCA_036171915.1 Elusimicrobiales bacterium
CTCCGCGCTTACGCAAGCGTCGGGCTCCGAGACGGTTTTGCTAACCCGGTCCCCGCGGCGCCCTGGGGTATCTGCCCGCGGCGTTTAAGGGGAAATTCCATTAAAAGAGCGGCCGGCCCTTAAGACCAGCCGCTCTTCCTGCCGGGCCGCAAAGACTTTTTTAATGCCCGTCTTCGGTGGAAATAAGGCCTTTTTCCATGGCCTTCACCACGGCTTCGGTGCGGTTGTTGACGCCAAGTTTCTGGAAGACGCTGTTAAGGTGGTTCTTTACCGTCTTAACGCTGCAGGTAAGCTCGGCGGCTATTTCTTTATTGCTCTTTCCCTTGCCCAGCAGCGCCATCACTTTTATTTCGGTGGCGGTCAGCGAATCGGGGGCGCTGTCATAGCCGGGGGTACCCATCTGGCGCAGGCCCTGTATAAGCTTGCCCATTATAGGCTGGGGGATCATTACGCCTTCGGTATTAAAGGTTTTCAGCGCGTGCACAAGTTCGGAAGCCGGCAGCATCTTCGACAGGTAGCCGTTGGCGCCCGCCTGTATGGCTTCCGTTATATGGGCCTCGTCCTCGTAGCTGGAAAGTATCAGGACATTGGTCTGGGGGCATTCCTTGCGGATCACGCGGGTGGCGGCTACCCCGTCCATCTGGGGGAGCTTAATATCCATAAGGATAACGTCGGGCTTTAACTTTTTGGCCATGGCCACTACTTCCGGCCCGTTCGAAGCCTCGCCCACCACCGTAATACCCTTTTCGTCCTCAAGAAGATCTTTAATGCCTTCCCGGAAAAGAGTCTGGTCGTCGGCGATAACAACAGTAACTGTTTTTTTAACGGCAGCCATATTTTTTCTCCTTATTTAACTGCGGGATCAGGCAGAGGTCCGGGTAAACTAAAAATCACCTTTTCCTGCACCTTCACTTATCCTTCTGCGCTTCCGCCGGCGGCGGCTCCTTGGCGAAGGGGATGGTGAACTTGAAGGCCGAGCCTTTGCCCACGCCCTCGCTCTCCACCAGTATCTTGCCTTCGTGGCTCTGCACTATCTCTTTCGCTATGGACAGGCCGAGCCCCAGGCGCCCGTGCGGCGCTTTGCCGCCGGCCGGCTGGTAGAAACTCTGAAAAAGTTTGGGGAGCTCTACCGGGTCTATACCCTCGCCGGTGTCCTTTACCGAAACACAGACCGACTCTTCAACCGGGGAAACAAAAACTATTATTTTCCCGCCGCGCTGGGTGTGGCGGATGGCGTTTTCGAGGAGGTTTAAGAGCACCTGTCCAATGCGCCGTTTGTCAGCGCAGACCATCTTCAGGCCGGGGGAGCACTGCGCCGTGATCTCGATATTCTTCTGCTGCGCGCGGGCCCTGGGCCCCACTATCATCTCTTCCACCATCTTGTCCATCTCGAAATAGTTCTTCTCCATGCGCAGCTTGCCCTGCTCGATGGA
>JAVHRY010000135.1:0-6674 GCA_036171915.1 Elusimicrobiales bacterium
ACGTCCAAGTAATCGCCGCCGCTCCCATAAAAGAAGGATTTTTTAAAACAGTTAAACAGACAGAGGGTCCTTCAAGCCAGGAAAAGGCGGTCCGTTTCGGCATAATGGCGGTAACGGGCCTGCCCATAGGCCTGGGAAAAAGCAAGGAAGTAAAAAAAGAGGTTAAAAGTTTCGACCTCGCTTTTTACCTGGACATTTTACTGTCCCGCCCCCCCCGGCGCCTGCGCTTTAATTCCGGCGCTTTTGATTTTTCCTGCCTGCAGGAGAAGAAAACGTACTCCAGCCAGATCAACTTCCGCCTGCTTGCGGGGGAGCTTGCGGCCTTCGCGCCCGACGCTTTCAGGAACACCGGCCTGCTGGCCATGCTGGCGGGCGGGCCGCTTACAACGCTGCCCTATGATTCGCTCTCCGACCTTGAAACAGAAACCCTGCGCCTCGCGCTGGCCGCCGGGCTTGGAAGATAAAATGCAAAAATATTACAAAGCGGAAATGGACAGGTTGCTGCGCGTTACCACCAGGGTGATATGGTTCTTTTTCATATTCCCGCCCGGCCTCCTGATTTTCGCCTGGTACAGGACGCTTAACCCCGCGCCCGGCTCCCGGCCGCTCCCGCACCTGCCGGGCAGCCTGGTCGCCTGGGGTTTGCCGGCCTTCGCCGTGCTGATAGCTCTTACCGCCTGCATCGCGCGCGCCATGGCGCCAAAAGGCTACGCCTTGAACGACATAGAACTGCTTATAGACAGGGAAATGCGCCCTATAACCATACCACTGCGTGAAATAGAAGAAGTAAAGCTCCTGGAAGACGGCCTGATGCGCCGCAGCGCGCGCCTTATGGGCACCAGCGGCTTCTACGGCCATTATGGCTTATTCTGGAACAGTAAACTTGGAAGGTTCCGCGCCTACGCCACGCGGATGGACAGGCTGGTCTCGGTAAAAACCCGGAAAACTCTTTTTGTAATAAGCCCCGACGCCCCGGAGGATTTCATAACCGCACTGCGCGGGCTGCTGCGCACGTAGTTTTATGCCAAAGCCCGCTTCACCGCCGCCATAAAAGCCTCTATTTTAAAAGGTTTCTCAAAACATTCGAACGCGCCGCTGCTGCCCAGCCTGCCGTCGTCTTTAGTGGAACCTGTAACCAGCAGGCTTTTGGCTTTTGGCCTTATTTTGCCGAACGCATTTATAAGCTCCGTGCCAAGACCGTCCTGCAATTCCAGGTCGGTTACCAGCAGATCATAGGTGTTGGCTTCCATCAGGGCCGAGGCTTCGGCCACGCTGCCGGCTATTGACAGCGAATAGCCCGTGTCTAAAAAAATGCGCGCGTAGAATTTGCGCATATCCACGTCGTCGTCCGCCACTAATATATTTTCAGACATAAACCGCTCCTTAAAGCGCGCTTACGCCCTCACCAGCTAAAAAGCCCCCCGGCTTCCCTGCTTGGTAAAGTGTAACATATGTTACAGACCGGCAGAAGTGAAGAAGTGCCCAGCCGGGCGCGGTCTTAGGGCCCAGGAGCATTTAGGTTTAAAGGGCAGGCCAGGCAGCACACAGGCCGCCGGCAATAAGGCAGACAGAGGTAAAAGGCTGGCTGCCTTTGGCCTCATAAACTTCCCTGGCCAGCGCCTCCAGCCGCGCGGAGCCGGACGCCCCGAAGGCCGCCGGGGAGGAAACGAAGAACAGGCCGCCGACGAGGCAGCCTGTTTTTTTGCGCGAGCTGTTGACCTGGCAGATCTTCCTGTCGTATTTAAGCGCCAGCAGCCCGGCGGAAAAGAACCCGCCGGTTCCTTTCAGACAGCAAACTTCAAACACGCCGCCCTCCCCGCCCTTAACCCCGTACAGGTCAGCCGTGCGCCGGGTGCCGCGGTTTATAAAAGCCAGTTCTTTGTACCCGTTGTCCCGCAGGAAGACCACGGCCCGCAGTTCGGCCAGGGCCGCCTCGAGCCTCCCGGGAGCCTTGTTGTTCGCGTCAAAGCCGCCAGCGCCGAGCGCTTCTTCGGCGGGCAGGCCGAGTATAACCCCGGCTTCAGTGAAAAGTTTTTCCGCGCCGGAGAGGAACTCCACAGGACTTTTTTTAAGGTAAGCCCGCAGCGACGATGGCGCGCGGCTGCGCAGCGAGGAAGACAGATACTCTTTGAGCGCGCCCGGGAGCGCGGACGCGGCCAGCAGTTCCAGGACGCCTTCCCTGTTCATATTCAGACCAGGCTCATAAGGAGCCTTATATTAAGGTAAACCACCGCCAGCCCGATAGCGGCAAGGACCGCAAGCGTCCACGGGCCGTTGACGTAGCGGCCCATAACTTTTTTAGACGAAGTCAGGTAGATCTGCAGCGCGATAGTGAAAGGCAGCTGCACGCTGAGCAGCATCTGCGAAATTATCAGGCCGCGGAAGGCGTCGGAGATCATAAAGATAATGAGCAGGGCCGGCAGCAATGAGAGGTACACTCCCAGGCGGCTATGGCTGTCCTTCAGATTAAGCGGCTCTCCGTAGATGCCGGCAAAGATGGAACCGCCGGCCATGCCGGAGGTCACGCTGGAAGAGATGCCCGCAAAAAGCAGCGCCAGACCGAACACTGCCCCGGAAGACCGCCCGAGCAGCGGGACCAGCATATCCCTGGCCTGTCCGAGCTCCGTCACCGGAACCCCGAACTTGAAGAAAGTGGCCGCGGCCATCACTATCATGGCGCTGTTGATGGCCCATCCGGCCAGCATGGAAATCAGCGTGTCCGCGAACTCGTACTTCAGCTGCTTCTGTATTATTCTCTCGTCCTCGAGGTTCCATTGACGGCTTTGTATGATTTCGGAATGCAGGAACAGGTTATGCGGCATGACCACGGCGCCCAGCACGCTCATCACCACCAGTATCGCGCCCTCTGGCATTGCCGGGGTGACCAGGCCGGCGGCTGTCCGCCCCCAGTCCACCCCGGCAAGCGCCAGCTCGTAGACAAAAGCGACGCCGATCAGCGAGACAAAACCTATTATCCACCTTTCAAGACGGCGGTAGCTGTTGGAAAGCAGCAGGTACAGCACCAGGGCCGTAACCATTACCGCGCCCAGCTTCATGGGGACCTTGAAAAGCATCTGCAGCGCCAGCGCCCCGCCCAATATTTCGGCGAGCGAAGTGGAAACGGACGCGCCCATGGCCGACCAGAGCAGCGGTTTTGACAGAGCCGGGCTCAGGTACTTCTGCGCGGCCTCGCTCAGGCAGAGCCCCGTGGCTATACCAAGGTGCGCCACGTTATGCTGCAGTATGATCAGCATCAGCGTGGACAGCGTCACCATCCACAAAAGCGAATAGCCGAAGGAAGAACCGGCCGCCAGGTTGGAAGCCCAGTTGCCGGGATCTATGAAACCTACCGTCACGATAAGCCCCGGGCCTATGTATTTCATAAGCTCGAGCCCGCCCTGCACGCGCTTGTGCCCGCGGTTCTTAAGATCTGCGATGAAATTCAGCATAAGCGAAGCTTTTAAACAAAGCCGCCCGCCGTGGTCCGGCGGGCGGCTTAAAAACGGCGGCGCGGGCCAGAACTACTTCCCGGCCAGCTCGGCCGAATACGCCGCGTGGAACTTCTTCATTTTTTCCACCAGCTCTTTTATATCTTCCTTGGGCGGCAGGAAAGTGGTGCGGAAATGCAGCGTGCCGGGCGCCTGGCCGAAGCCCGAACCGGGAACCACGCAGATACCGGTGCCTTCCAGCAGACGCAGGCAATACTTGGCGTCCCTCGCGGTTTCATATTTAAGCCTTTCCTCGGCGGACATCGCCTCCGGGTCCGTCCCCTTGGGATGCGGCAGCTCAAAGCGCACAAAAGCGTACATGGCGCCATCGGGGATCCAGGTCTTCATCCCCGCTATCTCGTTCAGGCCGCGGCCCAGTATCCCGGCTTTTTCTTTAAGGCCGCCAAGGATGGCTTCGCGCTCTTCGACGTAAAGCCCGTAGCTTTCGTCGCCCATCACGGGGGGCTCCACCATAAGATAGGTGGCCAGCTGCCCGTCCACATTGGCGCACAGGCCTATGGACTGCAGCTTTATCATTTCGGCAAAAACGTCATCCGGCATGTTGCGTATTTCAAGGTAGCCGCCGCGGTGGCCGCATTCGCCCAGGAAGCCTTTTGAAACGGAATGAAAGCTGAACAGCGTTACTTCCTTCTCGCCCATTTCGTGCATGACCCTGGCGAAAGAGTAGAAGGCAAGGCCCTCGCCGTAGATATTCTCCTGGTAAACCTCGTCGGCCATTATTGCGAGGCCGTGCTTCCTGGCGAACCGGATGACCATGGAGATATTCTTGGCGGAGAGCACCGCGCCCGTGGGGTTGCCGGGGTTTATAACGGCTATGGCCACGGGGTTCACGCCGGCTTTTTTGCCGGCTTCAAGGCTGCGCTCCAGCTCTTCCTCGTTAAGCTGCCAGCGGTTAGCCTCGTCCAGAAAATAGTTTATCTGCCGGGCGCCGTAAAGGTCTATCGTGGCGCTGTAAAGCGGGTACTGTGGGATGGGGATCATATAGCCGTCGTTCGCCTTATTGGTAAGCAGGGTGAACACGGCCTGCACGCCCTTGCTGGCGCCGTCGGTAAGCAGTATGCGGTTGGGGTCCGCGGGAATGCCGTCGCGCCTGGCGATAAAATCCGCCACGGCCTGGCGCACGAAAGGAAGGCCCGCGCTCTGCGTGTAGGCGCCGGTACCCGCAGGATTTTTCCCAAGGATAAATTCAGCGCGCTTTATGGCGTCAGGCGGAAAAAGTTTTGCGGCCCCCGGAGCGGCCATAAGGGCCGGGTATTCCAGCAGGCTCAGCACCTGCCGCAAAAAAGTCAGCGGTTTTTGTTTAAGGGCCTGGGGGTTGCCGATATTACAATAAATTATTTTTTTCCCCTTTCCCTCAAGCTCGACGGCGCGCGCCACTATCTTGCCGCGCACGGCGTAATGCGCCTTTATCAGTTTTGAATTGACATCGGAGAGTTTGATCATACTTTAAATCACGCAAAACCGCCCCTTCGGCTTGCGGCGTTCACCCCTTTAAACCCTGGCGCATGTAAAGTATCAGCTTCCCGATGGAGTACGTTTCCTGCCCGGGAGGCAGCCCGGACAGCAGGGTTTTAGCGGTCTGAAAATCCTCGCCGAGGGTGACTACAGGCGGTTCAACGTAGCCGTCGGCGCGCACCTGCGGCAGACCGGTAGCGGCCAGCAGGGCGTTGCACAGGCAGACGCGCCCCACGGTGTTCTGCACCCGCCCGCCCTTGGCGATAAAATTTTCCACCTGCTCGGCCGGGCAGCGGTAGCCAATATTGCCGTCCGGCAGCAGGTAGCTGGTCTGGAGCAGGCCCATGTCGCAAACCCGCGTGCGCTTTGCATAAACCGCCGGGTCCGAGATGGTACCCGGAACCTGCGCCACCTTGAAAGGGAAGCCGGTAGGGGAGATCATGGTGTTTTTAACCGTAAGCGCTCCGCTGGCGGCAAGTTTAGCCACGCGGGCCCTCAGGCCCGGCTCCAGACCGGATTGCCTGGAGAGGGCCGCGGCGGTGCCGAATTGAACGCCGCTGGCGCCCATGGCGAGAGCCTGGCGCAGACGGTCGGGGGTACCGTAGGATCCGGCCAGCCAGAAAGGCAGGCCCAGCCCCGCGATGGCCGCCACATCGGCGTCGTCCTCGGCCGTATATTTAAGAATGTGCTGCCCGCGCGCGTCAAAGCGCATTTTGGCCGGGGGCGCGCTATGCCCCCCCGCCTCATACCCTTCCACAACAAAACCGTAGGGGCGGGTAGCCGGGTCGCCGGCCAGGACCTGGGCCAGACCGAAAGAAGAAACAATAGCCAGGAATTTAGGACGCTCCAGCTCTTTGGCCTGGCCCACCAGCGTGTCGGGGCGGAGCTTTAAAAAGAATTCCCCGCCGGCCGAGCGGGCGCCATGCACTTTCATGGACAGCGAAGCAGGCTGGTGGCGGGAAAGCGCCTCTATTAGCCCCGGCAGCTCCGGGGGGCTGCCGGCCCCAACCAGCACATAGCTGACCCCGGCGAGCATGGCCCCGTAAAGCGCCCAAGGCAGGGGCCGCTCCACCTTGCGCAGGAAATTTATTCCCACCTTGCCGTTATGCCCCTCTTTGGTAAGCCAGACCTCGGCGAAGTTGGCCGCGATGGTAAGCACCTGCAGTTCGCGTATGGGCTCCCAGAAGGAATCCTTGCCGGCGGGCGCTTCAAGGCGGAGCAGTTTGCCTGTCGGCGCCGGCTTGTAAGGTTTGTCCGCAGGCTTGCCGCCCTCGATATAATATTTTTTAAGCAGCAGGGCCACAGGCTCCGCCAGGGCGGGCTGGCGCCGGGCCAGTTCCGCGAAGGCCCTGCGTATATGCCCGCCGGGATCGCCGTTCTGCAGCATGCGGGGATAGACGGTCTCCAGGGCGGTGCCGGACACAACGCCCAGCTCCCCCATCATTGAGACTATCCTGGCCATTACCCAGCAGGAAATATTTACGCCCATACCGCCGGTAATAATAGCCGGGTCGGGACGGTTTTCCGAGTTTGTTTTACCTGGTTCGATATGCGCCATTTATTTGGCAAAGCCGCTTTAGCAAAAGAAAAATCGTTAAACGCGCCTGCGCTCCCGCTTATATAATAGCAAAAAGATATTGTGCCGGCACATAAAACTGGCTTTCAGGGCCGAATCCGCGCAGGGGCCGATGGACTTCACGGGCGACTACT
>JAVHRY010000136.1:0-6565 GCA_036171915.1 Elusimicrobiales bacterium
CCCCATGGTGGGCGGCGCGGTGATGACGGCCCTAGGCGACGAGGACAAGTACGTAACCACCAGGATGGCCAGGCCCGGCGACAGCGTTATTATAACCAAGGGCGCGGCTATAGAAACCTGCGGGCTTTTTGCGGCCGCCTTCCCCGGCCTCATAGCCGAGAAATTCGGCCCGGAATTTCTTAAGGAGGCAGATTCCTTCTTTGAAAAAATGTCCACGGTGGAAGATGCCCTGGCCGCCGCGGACGGGGACGCGGTGAAGGCCGGCATCAGCTGCATGCACGACGCCACCGAATGCGGCATCTGGGGCGGGCTTTTTGAAATAGCGCGCGCCTCCGGCACCGGCATACGGATAAACAGGGACGCCATAATAGTTCAGGACGCCCCGGCGCGTATCTGCGGGTATTTCGGCCTGGACCCTTACTCTACTATAAGCGAAGGAACGCTGATAATAACGGCGCGCCCCGGGCGGGAGCCGGCCCTGCTGGCCAGGCTGGGAGCGAAGAATATAAACGCCGCCGTTATTGGCGAAGTCACAAGCGGGCGCGGGGTGGAAGTGCTGGAAGCGGGCAGGGGCAGGACGCTGGAGCACCCGGTGACGGACCCTTTCTGGGCCGCCTTCGGGCGGGCGATGGAGTTAAAGCGAGCGCGCCCGGAGAAAGGGGTATAAAAGGCGAAGGCAGGCGGCTACTCAGGCTGCCGGGCGCTCAGCTTCTCCCCGTACAGCCGCATGCGGCAGGCGGCGCAGTCAAAATCAAGCCGGAAGCGGCGGCCTTCCCCGTCCTCTAGATAAAGCGGCTCCACCGCTTTGCCTTTCTTACACAGGCCAAGCCTGCGCCTCAGGCAGAAGCGGGTGGTCATAAGCGGCTTACCGGACATGTCGGCCCCGCCCTCAGCGGGTCTGGCAATTTCCGTAACGCCGTGGCGCTTGTAGAACCGCTCGGCCTTCGTGTTGAGCACATTGGCCGTAAAATCCAGAGCCTGCTCAGGGTAAGGGTAAGCGTTAGGGACCAGCTTTATCTCCTCGCGCGCGGGGACGGCGGCGGCTTTATCAAGAGCCGCCAGCGCTTCGCGGCGCAGGTCGTTAAGTTCTGACACCGGGATAAAATAAGGCCTGGAAAGTTTTATTTCCAGCGCTTCAAGATAGAAATCGCTCTCGCCGAGTTTTGAAAGCTGTTTTTTTATGGTCTCCAGCGCAGCCTCCGGTTTCTGCGCCGCGGCCTTAACGCCGCGCAGCTTCACTTCGGCCGAGGCGCCGCGCTCGTCCACTGCTTTAAGAGAGAACCCGCCGGCGCAGTCAGAAAATTCGAACCGTACCCCGAACTTGCGCAAGGCGCCGCCGCGGCCCACGGCCCGGAGGAACTCCTTGTCCAGGTTGCGGTAGATGTCGGTCCCGTTCTCTATGCCCTGAAGGTTGTCGGCGCGCACCCGCCCGTCCTTAACCCCGTTCACCAGCGAGCCGCTAAGCACGCCCGCCTTGTCAAAAAAGCTTATGCCGTCGCCGGGGTGTATTTTTTCAAAGCCGTGGATGCGGAACGAGCCGTTCCTAACGTCGGACGCCCGCCCGAGCGCCTCGCCCGCGAATTTAGGCGTATCCGGCGAGGCCACGTCCGCGGGGTTGCCGTCCACGAAATATTCGCTGTAACCGCGGTTGAAGGTCTTAAGGGGGTCCGGGTTGAAAGCGGCGAAGCTTTTGCCCGATGAAGCCCGGGCATAGCCTTTTTTCTCCAGCACCTTATCCAGCTCCCGCCGATAATAGGAAACTATGTTGCGCACATAGTCCCGGTCTTTCAGGCGGCCTTCTATTTTGAAGGAAGTGATGCCGGCGTCCGCAAGGTGGCCGAGCCGCCGCGACAGGTTGAGGTCTTTAAGCGAAAGAAGGTGCTTGTTGCCCGCTATGATCTCGCCGGCGGCGTCCTTGAGCGTGTAAAGCTTGCGGCAGGGCTGGGCGCATTCGCCGCGGTTGCCGCTGCGCCCGCCTACGCAGTAGCTAAGGTAGCACTGGCCGCTGTAGCTGACGCACAGCGCCCCGTGCACAAAAAATTCAAGTTCAACGGAGGTTTTCGCCCTTATGGCCTTTATTTCGGAAAGCGTGAGTTCGCGCGCCAGTATCACCCGCTTGAACCCCGCTTTTTCAAGGAACAGCACTTTTTCGGGCGTTACATTATGCGTCTGCGTGCTGGCGATAAGGGGGATGGGCGGCAGCCCGGCCTCCAGCAGGCCCATGTCCTGGATAATGACGGCGGCCGCTCCGGCCTCCCACAGTTTGCAGATCAGCCGCTGCGCGCGAGGTATTTCCTCATCGTTCAATATGGTATTGACCGCGGCGTAAACCCTGGCGCCGTACTTGCGGGCGTGGGCGGCGAGTTTCTCTATGTCGGCCACGGTGTTGGCCGCTCCCAGGCGCGCCCCGAAATGTTCGGCCCCTATATAAACGGCGTCCGCGCCGCAGTTAACGGCGTCAATGCCGCAGGCCAGGTCCCTGGCGGGGGCTAGAAGTTCAAGGGATTTTTTTTTCATAATAGTTCCGGTGTAAACGCGAATTTTTAATAAGACGACCACGCCTCGCCCCTGCTGTCCTTATGGACGCAGTCTATAAAGATAACCGGCGCCGAGCTGCCGTTCGCCGAATAAGCCCAGCCGCCCGAATCCCGCGGCGCCGGGGCCCGGTAGACGGCTGCCGCGGCCGTGGGCCCGTGGGGAAAGCCCGCCAGGCGGTTATCCCAGAGGCGGGGGATATTTTTTATAAAGCCCTTGAGCCGCAGTTCCTCAAGGTCCCGCGGGTAAAAGCCGGCGGCCGCCTTATATTTCTCCGCGGCGGCCCGCAGCATGGCCAGGTCGCCTTTGTTGGCCCCCTCTCCGGAATAGCGCGCCAGGTCTTTAAGGTGAGGCCAGACCAGCAGGTACGGCAGCAAGACCAGAAGGACTATCCACACTATCTGCCACCATACCGCCGACGGTTCCGGGAATACGCGGTTTATTACAATGTCCCAGGTTTTCCGCCAGATGCGCCAGACAAAGAACAGGAAGGCAGCGCCCAGCGCAAGCCCGAACAGCACCCCGGCGAACAATTCCAGGCTGAAGGCTCCCACCGGCAGGCGGAGCAGGCCGAGCAGCCCGGACAGACTGTTGCCCGCGTAGGCCAAGGCAAGCAGCGTTACCGGCGCCAGCCATGCGGCGCGCAGCAGGAGCACCAGCCGCACCATCTTCCTGGCCGGCCGCTGCGCCATCACATCGTCCCGGGAACCGCGCCGGGGACGCGCGAGCTTTCGGCGTAATCGGCGTCTATCTTGTAATACTTATAGGTAAGCTTTGCGACTTTTGTTATGAAATTTTTTGCGGCCGTATAGTTCGGAGCCTCCGAAGTAAGCACCGCTATGACATAGTCCCCCCTAGGGGAAAATACTATCCCTACGTCATGGCAGGCCTTGCGCAGCAGGCCGGTCTTATGCCCTATTTCCCAGCCCAGCGGCAGGCCTTTGCGCAGGCGGCTGCGGCTCTTGTTGTGCTTAAGCACTTCCATCATTTCCTCGCTGGAATTTTTATCTATCAGCTCCCCGCGGTAAATGCGCTCAAGCAGTCCGGCCATTTCGCGCGCGGTAGTAAAATTCTCCTTGCGCACGCGGCCTGAAGCCAGGCTCATGCCTTCCGGAGTTATGTTTGTGGCAACGAGGCCGAGCTGCTTGAAATGTTCCTGCAGGTAATCCATACCGAAGTAATCTATCAACATCCGGGTGGCGGTGTTGTCGCTTTCGGTTATCATCTTGTAGATGATCTCCAGAACGCTGAGCGTTGTGCCATCCCGCACCCATTTCAGGGAGCCTGAACCTCCTACACGGTCGCGCCTGGTCAGCTTTATCCCAGTATCGAGCGTTACGCCCCCAAGCCTGATCTTTTCGAAAACGGCCGCCATGATGGGGACTTTGATAAGGCTGGCAGAGGGGAAAAGCCTGTCCGGGTTATATTCCCAGGTTTTCCCGGTCCCCAGGTCTTTTATGTAAATGCCCACGTGCCCGTTGTAAGAGGCGGACATTTTCTGCAGGCCGCCCACCATCTCGTTCCACTCCGTGTCCTTAATGGGATCCTCGACTTTTTTCTGCTGCGTGGGAGGCGGCGCCAGCTGCACCTTCGACTTTATGCCGGAATTATAAAGCGCCAGGCCGGCACCCGCCAGGGCCAGCACAAGCAGGATCTTTACCGTCAGCCCCGCGTGGCCGCCGGCCGGGTGACGACCCGGTACCGAGGCTGGAAGGAGAGGCTGATGCGGTTGGCGCTGGTGCACGTTACGGCTCCCGTGGAGTTAAACCTGAACCTTCAGGCCCAGGGCGTCTCCCTCGCCCTTATAATCGACATTAAGAACATCGCCTTTCTTCATGGTGCTGTTAAGGAGGAACTCCGCCATCGGGTCCTCCAGGTATTTCTGCACGGTACGGATAAGGGGGCGGGCGCCGTAGTTGGGGTCAAAACCTTTCTTTACCAGGAAGATTTTGGCGGCCTGCGTGATATCGAATTTTACGCCTTTAGCCTCCAGCTTCTTGGTCACCTTCACCAGACTGAGCTCAAGTATCTTCTCCGTGTCCGCCTCGGTAAGAGGGCGGAACACGATAACCTCGTCGATGCGGTTGATGAACTCGGGGTTAAAGACGCGCTTCACCTCTTCCATCACGGTGTCCTTCATCTCTTTGTAGTCCTTCTCTTTGTCGTCGGTCGGCATAAAGCCCAGCGTCTTGCCCTTGGAAATAAGGCGGGCGCCCACGTTGGAGGTCATTATAAGGATGGTGTTTTTAAAGCTGACCTTATGCCCAAGGCTGTCGGACAACACCCCCTCGTCCATTATCTGCAGCAGGATATTGAACACGTCGGGGTGGGCCTTCTCTATTTCGTCCAAGACCACCACGGAATAAGGTTTGCGGCGCACCAGCTCGGTAAGCTTGCCGCCTTCCTCGTAGCCTACGTAGCCGGGAGGCGCGCCTATAAGCCGCGACACGGAGAACTTTTCCATATACTCGGACATGTCGATGCGCACCATGGCTTCCTCGTTGCCGAACAGGAAATCCGCCAGCACGCGCGCGAGTTCGGTTTTACCCACGCCGGTGGGGCCGAGGAAAATAAAATTACCTATGGGCCGCTTGGGATCTTTCATCCCGGTGCGGCTGCGTTTTATGGCCTGCGAAACTATGGTAACGGCCTCGTCCTGGCCTATCAGGCGCTTGTGGATCTCGCCTTCCATGTGCTGCAGTTTCTGGGTTTCGGTCTCCGTCATGCGGGTGACCGGAATGCCGGTCCACTTGGACGCGATGCCGGCGATGTCTTCTTCGGTCACTTCCGGAAAAACCTTGTCGCGGCCTTCGCGCCACTTCTTGCGGGCGTCCTCGAGGGCTTTCTTTAGCTCTTTCTCGCGGTCGCGCAGTTTCGCGGCCTTCTCGTATTCCTGCCCGTAGATGGCGGCGTTCTTTTCCTTGGCGGCCTCTTCTATCTCCGTTTCTTTTTCCTTGAACTCCGCCGGAGCCACGGAAAGTTTCAGGCGGGCGCGGCTGCCGGCCTCGTCGATAAGATCAATGGCTTTATCGGGGAGCGCCCGGTCGGTGATATATTTGTCGGACAGCTGTGCCGCGGCGAAAATGGCCGGGTCGCTGTATTTGCATTTGTGATGGGATTCGTACTTCTCCTGCAGGCCTTTCAGGATCTCTATGGTTTCCGCCACGCTTGGCGGCTCAACTACTACCATCTGGAAGCGGCGCTCCAGGGCCGGGTCATGCTCGATATGCTTGCGGTACTCGTCGAAGGTGGTGGCGCCCACGCACTGCAGTTCGCCGCGCGCGAGCGCGGGCTTGAGCATATTGGACGCGTCTATGGCGCCTTCGGCGGCGCCGGCGCCTATTACGGTGTGCAGCTCGTCTATGAACATGATGATATTGTTCTTGGCCTTGCGGATCTCCTCGATAATACCCTTAAGGCGCTGTTCGAATTCGCCGCGGTACTTGGTGCCGGCCACTATGGAGGCCAGGTCCAGACTCAGGAGGCGCTTGCCTATAAGGGTGTCGGAAATGTCGCCAGCGGCTATTTTCTGTGCCAGGCCCTCGACGATGGCGGTCTTTCCCACGCCGGGCTCGCCCACCAGCACGGGGTTGTTCTTGGTGCGGCGGCCAAGCACCTGTATAAGACGGTCTATTTCGTTGGCCCGGCCGATCACGGGGTCGAGCTTGCCTTCCCTCGCCATCTGGGTAAGGTCGCGGGCGAATTCATCCAGGATAGGGGTCTTGGTCTTGCCTTTGGGCCCGGCGTGCGCGGTATGGCCTTTGGCCGGAGCTTCCTTGGGGGAATCTTTCTGTTCCATCTCGCCCAGGATGCTCAGCACTTCCTCGCGCACCGTCTCAAGCTTAAGCCCCAGGTTCTCAAGCACGCGGGCGGCCACGCCTTCCTCCTCGCGGATAAGGCCCAGCAGGATATGCTCGGTACCTATGTAGGAGTGGCTCATATGCTGGGCTTCTTCCACGGCGTATTCCAGCACCTTCTTGGCGCGCGGGGTAAAGGGGATCTCGCCCAGCAGCATCATGTTGTCGCCGGT
>JAVHRY010000137.1:0-25486 GCA_036171915.1 Elusimicrobiales bacterium
TAACAGTCTGCTGAAAAACCCTACTCGGAAGCGAAACTGCGGATTTTGATGCCGAGCCGAAGCGACGCGAAACGAGCCCCCTCGACGGAGGTTGTAAGTCGAGCGGCGCAAAGGCGCAGGCCCAAAGCGGCCAAAAGACCCCGAAAGGGGGTTTTTCAGCAGACTGCTAATACCGCTAAACAAAGGAACTGTCCTGAAATTATACCGGGGCACGCTCTCGGTCAGGAACGTGGCCAAGTCTGTGCAGTTATTGGAAAACCTGTAATAAGTTAAAGGCGATGCTATGAACAAAATAACAACATGCATGGCGCTGATCCTGCTGCTGCAGGCCGGCGGCGTTATGGCCGCCGGGCCCACCTCGGCAGATGCATTGCAGGAACTGAAATTCAGGAACGCCGTCCCGGAAACGCGCTACAAGGCCGGCGCCGAGGACCTGGCCGCGCTTGAAGCCATGGAAAAAGCGGAAGAGGGCGGAGCTTTTGATCTCCTGGCCCAAAAACGCAAGAGCATTCCCCCGGGATTCTACAAAGAAAGGTCCGGCCGCCGCGTGATGACGCTCCAGGGCTTTATGGATTATAGAGCCAGGCTTACCCGCGACGCGATGAAGTTTTTTCAGGACAAGAACATGACCTGGAACGAGATCCTGGGCCTGAGGGACCTTAAAGGCGCCCCGGCGGTAGGGGAATTCAACCAGCTCTCTTACGCCGGCATGCAGATGTACCGCGACGCCGCCGGCGGGGAAAAAACCTGGCTGCTCCCAGGCGAAGCGCTGCCGTACAGCAGCATGTCCCCGGAGGACAAGCGCTGCGCCAAGCTGCTGAAGGGCGGGTTCATGGAGATATCCCAGCCCGAGTACCTGTGGCTGCTCAAGACTACGCGCTGCTCGGAAGAGACCCTGCACGGGGACTACGATATAATTACCGTGAAGTATAAAAAGATCTCGAGCAGGTATTTCATAAAGCCGCCCCCGCCGGGGATAAAAAATATTATATTTTTCTATATAGCCAAGTACCGCAACGGGAATACGGAAGAGTCCGGGGAAGTCAGCACCGGCTTTTTCGGCACCGGCAGCGTGGCCGCCAGGCACCTCTGCACCGGCGACGGCAAGACCTGGCGCGGCGACTAGGAGCCTGTCCGACATAAGCGATTTCGGCTGCAACTGCCGCTTTTTACCTGCGCCTTTGTGCCGCTCAATTCACCACCTCCGTCGAGGGTGCTCATTTCGCGGCACTTCGGCTCGGTCTTAAAATCGCCAGCTTCGCCATGAAAGCCTTATGCCGGACAGCCTTATAGGGTAACACGAAGGAGGAAGCGCTCTGGATTTGTGCGGGCAGTTTTAAATTCATACAATTATCCGCGGCAGATTAAACTCGCGACAAGAGGTGCGTATGCTTAAAGCAGCCATCGTCATGGGAAGCGATTCGGACCTGGGGGTACTGTCTGCCGCCGCCGCCGTGCTGGAGCAGTTCTCCATCCCTTTTGAAATAAAAATACTTTCGGCCCACCGCACCCCGGAGGCCGCGCTGGCGTATTCCGCTTCGGCGGAGGAAAAAGGTTTTGGCGTCATTATTGCCGGCGCGGGCGGGGCGGCCCACCTGCCCGGGGTGCTGGCTGCCGTTACCACGCTGCCGGTCATCGGGGTGCCGGTGAACGCTACGGCGTTGAACGGCCTGGACGCGCTGCTTTCAATAGTGCAGATGCCCGCGGGGGTCCCGGTGGCCGCTGTGGGAGTGAACGCGGCAAAGAACGCCGGTTTGCTGGCCGTGCGGATCCTGGCCGTTAAGGAAAAAACTCTCGGGGTTAAGCTGAAGGCATACGTGGCCGGGATGAAGAAGGAAGTGCTGGCCAGGGACGCGAAGCTTGGAAAGAAAGGTTATAAAAAATATCTTCGGGAAATAAAGTAAAAGCAGCAGGTTGAACCAGCAGTCTGCCGATACGGCCTTGGCCCAAGGAGATGAGCATGGCTGAACTGAAGTTGATGCACAAAGGTAAAGTACGTGACCTTTACGCTGCCGGGGAGAAGTATCTCCTGATAGTTTCATCCGACAGGATCTCCGCCTTCGATTTTATCCTGCCTACACCCGTCCCGGGCAAGGGCATTCTCCTTAATAAAATAAGTTCCTTCTGGTTCGAAAGGACCGGGCAGATAATAAAGAACCATATAGTTTCCACGGATATAGACGAGATACGCCGGCAGTTCACCGCCCCGGCCGGTTTCGACTGGGAATATCTGCGCGGCCGCGCCATGCTGGTGCACCGGGCCAGGCGGGTGGACTTCGAATGCGTGGTGCGCGGCTATATCACCGGCTCCGGCTGGAAGGAATACCTGAAACAAAGCAGCGTGTGCGGCATTAAGCTGCCGGCGGGGCTTAAAGAAGCGCAGAAGCTGCCCGGACCGCTGTTCACGCCCACCACCAAGGCGGACCAGGGGCACGACGAGAACGTAAGTTTCGAGACCATGGCGGCGGCGCTGCCTCCGGGCCTGGGGCAGACCATTAAAGATAAGAGCCTGGCCCTTTATAAATTCGCGGCGGAACATCTTGAGAAGCGCGGCATCCTGCTGGCGGATACCAAGTTCGAGTTCGGCCTGCTGGACGGGGAACTTATCCTGATAGACGAGGCGCTTACGCCCGACTCCTCCCGCTTCTGGGACGCGGCCAAATACAAGACCGGCTCCAGCCCGGAGAGCTACGACAAGCAATATGTGAGGAATTGGCTGGAGGGCAGCGGCTGGGACAAAGTGTCCGCGCCGCCGGCGCTGCCCGAGGAAGTAGTGCGGGGCACCCTTAAAAAGTACGAGGAAGCCCTTAATAAAATAACGCAAGCCGGGTAAGTTGTCACCCGGCTTCTTAATTTAATAAAGCGATGGCGCAGGTTGTTCAGCATCAGGAGGCGGCTTTGGGAGGGGTGGCGAGGGTTTCGGTGAGGGTTTCGGTGAGGCGGACCCTCACGGAGGCCTGAGCTTACGTAAGCGCGAAGGCCGAGTGAGGAGGGGCGAGCACTGTGTGCGAGACCCCGTGTCCGACGAATCCAAACCCTCGACAGGACCCCGACTTTACATCCCGACGTGAGTTCAGTTAAGCCGCCGAACTAATTAAGGTAATAACTATGATAATCGAGATCTGGACCAAAGAAAAATACGCGAAGAACGAGGAAGAGGGGTTTATAGGCCGGATGGCGCATGCCGGGCTTAAGGTGAAGACGGCGCGGCTTTCCCGCCTGTACCGCGTGGACGCCGACTTCACTAAAAAAGAATTCGATGAAATAGCCTCCGAACTGCTGACCGACAAGATAACGGAGCATTACTCGCTGGCGGCCGGGAAGGCCAGGCTGAAGAAAGCCTGCAGGGTGGAGATCTGGCTGAAGGATTCGGTGACCGACGTGGTGGGGGAAAGCGTGAAAGGCGCCATAGCCGACGTGCTGGCTAAGGAGCCTGCCGCCGTAAGGTTCGGCCGGGCCTACTATGTGTCCCGCGGCAGCGCGCCGGCGCTAAAGCGGGCCGTCACGAGGACCTTGGTGAACGAAGTAGTGAACAAATTCAAGATAGAGAACTGCTAATTATGCCAAACCGCCTTAACGAATTCAACACCTTGACCGAAAAACAGCTCACCGGGCTGGACGCGGCCTGCGGCTGGTCGTTGAGCGCGCTGGAACTTAAAGAAGCCCAGCGCCAATTCAAACTGAAAGGCCGGCAGCCGACCCGCGGCGAGCTGGAGACCATAGCCCAGACCTGGTCCGAGCACTGCAAGCACAAGACCTTCTCGGGCCCGGTCGCTTTCCGCGATGGTAAGAAGACCAAAAAGTACAAAAACCTTTTCAAAGAGACCATTGTGAAGGCCACCAGGACCCTTAACAGGAAATGGTGCCTGTCCGTGTTCACGGACAACGCCGGCATAGTGGAATTCGGCAAGAGCGGCAAATGGGGCCTGGCCTTCAAAGCCGAAACACATAATCACCCCTGCGCGGTGGAGCCTTACGGTGGCGCCGAAACCGGCGTGGGCGGCGTGATTCGCGACATCCTGGGAGTGGGCCTGGGCGCCAAGCCCGTGCTGAACACCGACAGCTTCTGTTTCGGCTATCTTGGCGGAAAAAAGAAACTGCCGAAGAATTCCCATTCGCCGGAACGCATCATGCGCGGCGTGGTGGAAGGCGTGCGCGACTACGGTAACCGCATCGGCATCCCCACCGCCTCGGGCGGCCTGTACTTCGACGACGGCTACCTGCTGAACCCACTGGTGTACGTGGGCTGCGCCGGGCTGATCCCGGTGGACAAGATCGAAAAGAAAGTGATCCCCGGCGACCTGATAGTCTCCATCGGCGGGCGCACCGGGCGCGACGGCATCCACGGCGCCACTTTCTCTTCCGCCAATATCGACGAAGAGACCACGGCCTCGGCGGTGCAGATAGGCCACGCGGTTAACGAGAAGAAGACCCTGGACGTGCTGATGCGCGCCCGGGACCTGGGGCTGTACAGCGCGGTGACCGACTGCGGCGCCGGCGGCTTCTCCTCGGCCATCGGCGAGCTGGGCTCCGGGACCGGCGCGCACGTTAAGCTTGAGAACGCGCTGCTGAAAGACACGCGCATAGAACCTTGGGAGATCTGGGTTTCCGAATCGCAGGAGCGCATGATCCTTTCCGTGCCCAAGGGCAAGATGAAGAAGCTGGAGGCCATCCTGAAGGCCGAGAGCTGCGAGTACTGCGTGATGGGCACTTTTCCCGGCGACGGCCGCCTGCTTGTCACTCACGGCGAAGAAAGCGTGGTGGACCTGCCCATGGCCTTCCTGCACGGCGGGGTGCCCAACTTTAAGAAGCCGGCCGCCCGGCGCAAGGTGAAAATGTCCTCCGCCGCCCCGGCCAGGCCGGCCAAGTCCTACGGGCAGATTCTTAAAGAAATGCTCGCGCATCCGAACGTCTGCTCACGGCATTCGGTCATTACCCAGTACGACCACGAGGTGCAGGGCGGCACGGTGATAAAGCCGCTGCAGGGGAAGTACGGCGACGGGCCCGGCGACGCCACCGTGATCTGGCCGCAGGCCGCCACGCTGGACCAGCACGACTTCGCGGGTTTCGCGGTTTCCCACGGCTTCAACCCGGCCGCAGGCAAGATAGACCCTTACCAGATGGCGCTGCATTCCGTGGACGAGGCGGTCAGGAACATGCTCTGCGTGGGCGCCGAGATCTCCCGCACGGCCATCCTCGACAACTTCTGCGCGGCCAGCCCGTGCGACCCAGAGGTGATGGGCGACCTGGTGCTGGCGGCAGAAGGCTGCCACGACGCGGCCGTCGGCTACGGCGCGCCGTTCATCTCCGGCAAGGACAGCTTCTACAACCAGGCCAAGGACGCCGACGGGAAAGAATACCCGATTCCGCTGTCCCTCTTGATCTCGGCCACCGCCCCGGTGGAGGACATCCGCAAGGCCATCACAATGAACTTCAAGGAAGCCGGCGATCCCGTTTACCTCTCCGGCGTGAACGCCCGCGGCATGGGCGGCTCCGTTTACAACGACATGGCGCGCTGCGAAAACAACTTTATCAGCCCGTTAGACATCAAGGCGGCCGTGAAACTGTATACCGCGCTGCTGAAAGCCATAAAGGGCGGCTGCGTAGCCGCCGCGCACGACGTCTCGCAGGGCGGGCTGGCGGTAACGCTGGCCGAAATGGCCTTCTCCGGCGGCTTCGGCGCGGAGATAGACCTGAGCGCCGCGGCCAGGGATAAAGGCCTGACCCCGCTGGAGCTGCTGTTCGGCGAGGCGCCCGCCAGGCTGGCGCTAGAGGTAGTAAAAGGAAAAGAGGTCGAATTCCTCAAATTGGTCAAAGGTCTGCCCGTATCCGAAGTCGGCTGCGTGGCCGAACAGCCGGTGCTGGACGTGAAAGACGGCGGCGCGCGGCTGTTCAAAGAGGAACTCAAAGTTTTAAAGAACTGCTGGAAGAGGGAACTGATATGAAGCCCAAAGCGATAATCCTGCGCGGTACCGCTACCAACTGCGACATAGAGACCTTCAACTCGTTCAAGTACGTAGGCGCCGAGCCCGAACTGGTGCACATAAACCAGCTGCTGGCCGGCGAGCGCAAGGTGCTGGACTATGACCTGATGGCCTTTCCCGGCGGCTTTTCCTACGGCGACGATATATCCGCCGGCAAGATCTACGCCGTGAAGATGAGCAAGCTCTCGGCCGACTTCGAAGCCTTTGTAAAAAACAAGCGGCCGGTCATAGGGATCTGCAACGGCTTCCAGATCCTGGTAAAAACCGGCTTCCTCCCCGAGAACAAGGCCAACGCCCAGGTTTCCACGCTGTACGCCAACGACTGCGGCCATTTCCTGGCCAAGTGGGTGAAGGTAAAAATAAACAAAAAAAGCCCCTGCATCTTCACCAAGGGCCTCCCCGACGAGATAGAACTCCCCATCGCCCACGGCGAAGGCAAGTTTATAGTCGAAGACAAAGCCGTGATGCAGTCCATAGTCTCGCGCGAACTGCACGCCATGACTTATTCTAAAAATCCCAACGGCTCCATGCTCGACATCGCCGGCATCACCAACGCCGCCGGCACCTGCTTCGGCCTGATGCCGCACCCCGAGCGCAACTTCTTCTCCTGGCAGCATCCCGACCGCCCCGCCGCCGCCCGCAACGCCGAGGCCGCCGGCTACCAGTTCTTCAAGAACGCCGTGGACTACGTAAGATGAATACCGGGCTAGCTCCCGCGGGACCGGAACGCAAAACACGGGGTCGCGCACACCGTGCGCGCCCCTCCTCACTCGGCCTCGTCGCTTACGCAAGCCTCGGCCTCCGTGAGGGTTTTGCTAACCCGGTCCCCCAGGAGCTAGCCGTCTGTTCGCGTTGAAAACATAAAGGAAAAAATATGTGCGGAATATTTGGAATTACCGATAATAAAGACGCCTCCAAGTTGACTTACGTCGGGCTGTTCACGTTGCAGCACCGCGGGCAGGAATCGGCCGGCATAGTGACCGACGACGGCGGAACGCTCCGGTATAATATCGGAATGGGGCTGGTCAGCGAAGTCTTCACCAAAGACGCGCTGGAAAGCCTGAAGGGACGCTCCGCCATTGGCCACATCCGCTATTCCACCACCGGCTCCAGCCATTTGAAGAACGCCCAACCCCTGGTGCTCGACTCCGTGCTCGGCCAGGTGGCCGTGGCCCACAACGGCAACTTAACCAACTCCGACGCCCTCAAAGAAAAGCTTCAAAAAGGCGGCGCCATCTTCCAGTCCACCAGTGATACCGAGGTGATCCTGCACCTGATGGCCAAGCACAGAGGCCGCAAGCTCGAGGACACGCTGGCCAAGAATCTCCCCAAGCTCGAAGGCGCCTACGCTTTCCTCTTTATGGCCCCCGGCATAGTGATAGGCGCGCGCGACCCCAACGGCTACCGGCCGCTGGTGCTCGGGAAGATGGGCAAGTCCTTCATCCTGGCCTCCGAGACCTGCGCCATCGACGTGGCCGGCGGCACCGCCATCCGCGAGCTCGCGCCCGGCGAGATGGTTATCATCCAGGGAGGCAAGGCCCGCTTTCACCGCTTCGCCCCCGTAAAGGATTTCACGCGCTGCATCTTCGAACAGGTCTACTTCGCCCGGCCCGATTCGGTGGTAGCGGGCCGCACCGTGCAGACCGCGCGCTACGAGATCGGCGCGCTGCTGGCCAAGGAACTTAAAGACGTTAAAGCCGACATCGTCTCCGGCGTGCCGGATTCCGGCACCGTCTACGCCTTGGGCTATTCCAAGGAATCCGGCATCCCTTACCAGACGGTTTTCATGCGCAACCACTACACCGGACGGTCCTTCATCCAGCCCGACCAGCGGCTGCGGGAATTCACCGCCCACTTGAAGCTCGCGCCTATCCGCGACGTGATACAGGGGAAGACCATCATCCTGATCGACGATTCGCTGGTGCGCGGCACCACCTCGCGCAAAATAGTAAAAAGCCTTATAAAAGCCGGCGCGAAAAAAATAATCATGGCCATCGCCTCGCCGCCCATCAGTTCGCCCTGCTATTACGGCATAGACACCCCTAACAAGGGGGAACTGATAGCCTGCAAGATGAGCACGGAAAAGATCAGGCGCTTCATCGGCGCGGACAAGCTGCATTACCTGAGCCTGAAGGGCCTTGTTGGAGCCTGCGGCGACCACAAGGACAGGAACTTCTGTGTTTCCTGTTTTACCGGCAAGTACCCGGCTAAGGGGGCGCTGTGAACGTACTGCTTATAGGTTCGGGCGGCCGCGAACACGCGCTGGCCTGGAAGCTGAAACAAAGCCCGCTGTTGAGCAGGCTCTACGCCATCCCAGGTTCCGAGGCCATGGCGGCCCTGGCAGATTGCCAGACCATAGGCCAGGAAGACTTTGAAGGCATCTCCGATTTCTGCTCGGACAAAAAAATAGGGTTGGTAGTGGTGGGCCCGGAAGCTCCCCTGGCTAAAGGCATGGCCGACTATTTGACGGCGCGCGGCCTTAAAGTTTTCGGCCCTAAACAGAAAGGCGCCATGCTGGAGGCTTCCAAAAAGTTCGCCAAAGAGTTCATGGACAGGAACTACCTGCCCACGGCGGGCTTCTCCATCCTTTACTCCTGGGAAGCCGCGCAGGACAAGATAAAAGAGAACAAGAAATACCCGGTGGTGATAAAGGCCGACGGCCTGGCCGCCGGCAAAGGCGTGCGCATCTGCGCGAACGAGGCCGAGGCGCTGGCCGCGGCTTCCGACTTCATGGAGAAGCGTATCTTCGGTTTCTCGGGCTCTAAAGTGGTGCTGGAAGAGTTCCTCACCGGCAGGGAAGCCTCGGTGATGGCGCTGGTGGACGGCGAGACCTTCCTGATGCTGCCGGTAGCGCGCGACCACAAGCGCCTGCTGGACGGCGACGCCGGGCCCAATACCGGCGGCATGGGGGCCGTCTGCCCTGTCGAAATATCTAAAGCCGATCTTGAGTTTATAAAGAAAGAGGTGCTGCAGCGCTTCGTGGACGGCGTAAAGAAAGAGCATATCCCTTTCCGCGGCGTGATCTACGCCGGGCTCATGTTCACGCCCGAAGGGCCCAAGGTGCTGGAGTTCAACGTGCGCTTCGGCGACCCCGAGGCGCAGGCCGTAATGCCGCTGCTTAAGAGCGACCTGCTGCCGCTGCTGCTCGCCTGCGCCGAAGGCAGGCTGGCCGGAAAGGAAATAGAACTGACCGGGCAGGTGTGCGCGGCCGTGGTGCTGGCCTCGGCCGGCTACCCCGGCAGCCCGGAGAAAGGGGAAACCATAACCGGCCTGTACTCTACTTCCGCCGGAGTTAAGGTTTTCCATTCCGGCACGGCTAAAAAGGACGACGGCTACGTGACCGCCGGCGGCCGCGTGCTCACCGTGGCGGCCTGCGCCCCGGACCTGAAGCAGGCCCGCGCCAAGGCCTACGCAGCCGTGAGCGGAATAAAATTCGAAGGCATGCAGTACAGGAAAGACATAGGGCTATAGAAATCTTACCGCAGATGCGCGGAGGGCGCAGAGAGCAGAAAATAAAAATATTAATATTTCTCTGCGTGCTCTGCGGCTCAGCGGTGAATCTCGGGTTTTTACAGGAGACACGATGACGACATACAAGAAGAGCGGCGTGGACATCAAGCTGGCGGACAAATTCACCGAATTCCTCGAGAAGAAATCCAAAGCCATAGGCGGGTTCGCCGGGCTGCTCTCCATCAAGGAGACCGGCGGCGAGTACAGCATGGTGGCCTCCACCGACGGCGTGGGCACCAAGCTCAAGCTCGCCTTCATTCTGAACAAGCACGACACCATCGGCATAGACCTGGTGGCCATGTGTGTGAACGACCTGCTCTGCTGCGGCGCGCGGCCGATGATCTTCCTGGACTACTACGCCACCGGCAAGCTGGACCTGGCCTGTTCCAAGAAAATAATAGAAGGCATCCTGGAAGGCTGCCGCCAGGGCGAGTCCGTGCTGCTGGGCGGCGAGACCGCCGAGATGCCCGGCTTCTACCAGCCCGGCGAGTACGACCTGGCCGGCTTTTCCGTGGGCATAGTGAAGAACTCCGAAGCGCTGGACGGCAAGAAAGTTCGCGCCGGGGACATGCTGATAGGCCTGCCTTCCACCGGCTTCCATTCCAACGGCTTCTCGCTCATCCGGAAAGTGCTGGACGACAAGAAGCTCCTGAAGAAATACGCCGCCCGCCTGCTCACGCCCACGAAGATCTATGTGAAAGACGTGAACAAGCTGCGCGCCGCCCTGAAGAAGCGGGGTCAGGACGTAGTAGGCCTCGCCCACATCACCGGCGCCGGCATACCGGGCAACCTGCCGCGCGTGCTGCCGAAACATTTAGGCGCGGTGGTCTACAAAGATTCCTGGAAGGTGCACGGCCTCATGCGCGAGATACAGCGCCTGGGCGCCATCCCCGAGGCAGACATGTGGGACTCTTTCAACATGGGCATAGGCATGATAGCCGTAGTGCGCAAGGAAGCCGTAAAGACCGCGCTTAAAACCCTGAAAGGTTCCGTACTTATAGGCGAAGTGGTGAAAGGCAGGAACGAAGTGGTCATAAAATAGGGGAAACAATGAAAAATATCGTCGTTTTCGCTTCGGGCGGCGGCACCAACCTGCAGGCTTTGATAGACGCGGCCAGGGACGGCCGCATAGACGGGAAAATAGTTGTGGTGGTCTCCAGCAAGAAGGACGCCGGAGCCCTGGAAAGGGCAAGAAAGGCCGGCATCCCCGCCGAGGCGGCCAACCCCAAAGAATTCGCGCCCGGCAATTACGACGAGTATATCACCTCCATCTGCCGCACCTACAAGGCGGACCTGGTCTGCCTGGCCGGCTTCATGCTGAAGCTCGGGCCCAAGATGCTCTCGGAGTACAAAGATAAAATATTGAACGTGCATCCCGCCCTCCTGCCGGCTTTCGGCGGCAAGGGGTATTACGGGCTGAAGGTGCATGAAGCTGTAATAGAGGCCGGCGCGAAAGTAAGCGGCCCCACGGTGCACTTCGTGGACGAGCATTACGACTGCGGCCCCATCGTGCTGCAGCAGCCGGTGCCTGTGCTGCCCGGCGACACGCCCGAAAGCCTGGCTGGAAGGGTGAACACGGCGGAACTCGCGATATATCCCAAAGCCGTGGCTATGTTCTGCGCGGACCGGCTGAAGGTTAATGGCCGCCAGGTGGAGCTCTCCGGCCCCCAGCCAGAGACCGGCAAGGTGCGCCGGGCGCTTATCTCCGTTTCCGACAAGGCCGGCGTGGTTGAATTCGCCAAGGGACTGGCCTCGGAGGGCGTGGAGGTGGTTTCCACTTCCGGCACCTACAAACTTTTGAAAGAGGCCGGCGTGCCGGTGCGCGCGCTCGAGACGCTCACGGGCTACCCCGAGATGCTCGACGGCCGGGTAAAGACCCTGCACCCGGCGGTGCACGGCGGCATCCTGTATAAACGGGAAGATAAAACCCACGTCGAGACCGTCTTTAAGTTCAGCATCGAGCCCATCGATATGGTGGTAGTGAACCTCTATCCTTTTGTGGAGACGGCCAAGAAAGCCGCGCCCTGGTCCGAAGAACTGATAGAGAACATCGATATTGGCGGCGTGGCGCTGATCCGCGCCGCGGCCAAGAATTACGCTTCCGTCGCCATCATAACTTCCCCGGCGGACTACGCCCCGGCGCTGGCCGCCCTGCGCTCCGGCAAGGGCGCGCTGGCCGTTGAGATAAAGAAAGAACTGGCGGTGAAGGCTTTCGCGCATACCGCGGCTTACGACGGGGCCATAGCTTCGGAACTGTCGAAGAACGCCGGGGCTTTCCCGGACCGGAAGGTTGTGCGCCTGAAAAAGATCCACGACCTGCGCTACGGCGAGAACCCGCACCAGCAGTGCGCCCTTTACTCCAGGAACGAGAAGCTCCCTTTCGCCCAGCTGCAGGGCAAAGCGCTTTCTTATAACAATATCCTGGACGCCTACGGCACCTGGCAGGCCGTGCTGGAATTCGACCAGCCCGCAGCGGTGATCTTCAAGCACGTCACGCCCTGCGGCCTGGGCACAGGCAAAGATATAGCGGAAGCTTTCGAGCGGGCCTGGAATACCGACCCGCAGTCGGCCTTCGGCGGCATCATAGCCGTGAACCGCGAGCTGGACGGCCGCATCGCCGAATTCCTGGCTAAGAGATTCGTGGAAGTTATCTGCGCGCCGGGCTTCGACGCGAAAGCGCTGGAGATCTTCTCTAAAAAGACGAACCTGCGCCTGCTGAAGTGGGAAAGCGTCCCGAAGGACAACCAGGTGCTGCGCTCGGTGGGCGACGAGGTGCTGGTCAGCACCGACGACAAGCTGCTGCTGGGTGAGAAATGGGAAGTGCCCACCAAGCGCAAGCCCACGGAAGCCGAGGAAGAGGCGCTGCGCTTCGCCTGGGCCGCGGCCAAGTACGTGCGTTCCAACGCCGTGGTTTTCTCCGATACCTGTCAGACCGTGGCGATAGGGGCAGGGCAGATGTCGCGCGTGGACTCAGTCTTCATGGCCGGGCATAAGTACGAAGCTTTCCTGAAGGCGAACCCCAAGCCCGAAACCCTGGTAATGGCCTCCGACGCTTTCTTCCCTTTCCCGGACGCGCTGGAGGAAGGGATAAAGCTCGGCGCCACCGCCGTAATCCAGCCCGGCGGCTCCGTGAAGGACAATGAAGTTATAGAAGCCGCCGACAGGCTGGGCGTGGCCATGGTCCTTACCGGCATAAGGCATTTCCGGCATTAAAAACAAGCCGCCGGTTTTCATGGCCGGCCCATTTGTGTTAGAATTAATTGCAAGATACTCCGTCTTGCACCCGCAAGCACGGGGTTGTTTTTTGTGGAGGTCTATGACCGAACAATATGATTTGAACTCGCTCAGTCCCTTGGACGGCAGGTACGCCGAAAAGACGTCCCCGCTGACCCGCTGCATGGGCGACGGGGCCCTGACCCGCTACCGGGCACTGGTGGAATGCCGCTACCTCCTCAAGCTCTGCTCCACCCCCGGCGTAAAGATCCGCGCGCTTAAAGCCCCCGAGAAGGCCATGCTTAACAAGCTGTCCAACCTGTCCGACATCGAGATCGAGTTGATCTACGCCATCGAGACCACCGGCGCGGGCGGCCTGCCGCCCACCAAGCATGACGTCAAGGCGGTGGAGTATTTCCTGAAGAGCCGCCTGGAGCGCAGCTCCATGCGCGACATCAAGGAATACGTGCACTTCGGCCTCACCTCCGAGGACGTTAACAATATTTCTTACGCGCTCACGCTGCGCGACGCCCTGGCCAAAGAAGTCCTGCCGGCCCTGGCGGAAATACTTAAGGTTATGGACGCGCTGGCGCGCAGGCACGCCGCCGCGCCGCTGCTGGCCCGCACGCACGGGCAGCCCGCCGTGCCTACCACTTTCGGCAAGGAGTTCCGGGTGTTCCACGCAAGGTTGAGCCGGCAGTACGCCCAGCTGGAGAAAGCGCGGATCTGCGCCAAACTGAACGGGGCGGCGGGCAATTATAACGCCCACGTGGCTGCCTTCCCTAAGGCCGACTGGGGAAAGTTCTCCAAGGGATTCATAGAAAGCTTCAACACCAGCCGCGGGCCCGCGCTGGAATACAACCCGCTCACCACGCAGATAGAGCCGCATGACAGCTACGCCGAGGTCTTCGACGCGCTGAGCCGGGCCAATACCATCCTGCTGGCTTTCTGCCAGGACATGTGGCGCTACATCTCCGCCGAGCTGGTAGGCCAGAAGGCCGTGGCCGGGGAGATAGGTTCCTCCACCATGCCGCAGAAGGTGAACCCCATCCACTTCGAGAACGCCGAGGGCAACCTGGGCCTGGCCAACGCGATGCTGGCCTTCTTCTCCTCCAAGCTGCCGGTCTCCCGCCTGCAGCGGGACCTTTCCGATTCCACCGTGGAACGCAACTTCGGGGCGGCCTTCGGGCATTCGCTGGTGGCGTACAAGGCGCTGATGACCGGGCTTTCCCGCGTGAGCGTGAACGAGGCTTTTGCCGCGCGCGAGCTGGAAGCGCACCCCGAGGTGATAGCCGAGGGCATCCAGACCATCCTCCGCCGGGAGAAGGCCGCCGCGCCTTACGAGCAGCTTTCCAAGCTTACCCGCGGGCGGCGCGTGACGCTGGAGGAACTGCGGGAATTTATAGACGGTCTCGAGCTTAAGGCTTCGGTAAAGGCCGAACTTAAAAAGCTTTCGCCCCTGAACTACACGGGGCTGGCGGCAAAATTGGCTTTAGGCAGGAGGTAATCATGCCTGTAGATATAGTTGTGGGCGGTCAGGCTGGCGACGAGGGCAAAGGTAAGATAGGCGCTTACCTTGCGCAGAAGAATAATTACGATTACGCCATCAGGGTGGGCGGCCCCAACGCCGGGCACACTGTGTTCTTCAACGGCAAGATCTATACCCTTAAAACGATGCCCGGCGGTTTCGTGAACAAGCGCACCAAGCTGGTGCTGGGCGCGGGCACCTACATCATCCCCGATTGGCTGGAAAAGGAAATAGAACTTACCGGCACGGCCAACCGCCTGATCATAGACCCGCACGCGGTCATCATCGAGCCGCGCCACACGGCCGCCGAGCGCGCCGACGCCCGCATGATGGGCAAGATCGGCAGCGTGGGCACGGGCCTCGGCGCCGCGGTGCGCGACCGTATCGACCGCAAGCCGCTCCGCTTCGCCAAGGACGAGCCGCGCCTGAAGAAGTACGTGAAGGACGTGCCCGAGCTTCTCAATAAAGCCTTGGCCAAAGGCTCCAACATGATGCTGGAAGGCACGCAGGGCATGAAGCTTTCGAACCTGCACGGCGAGTACCCTTTCGTGACCTCGCGCGACACTACCGCTTCCACCTTTATGGGCGAAGCCGGCCTTGGTCCCAAATACGCCGGGGAAGTGTACGCCGTGTTCAAGCCCTATGTTACGCGCGTGGGCCCGGGCATGGTGTCCAAAGAAGTGAAGGACAAGAAAGCGCTGAACAAGTACCACACCGCCGGGCGCGAGGTGGGCAGCGTGAGCGGCCGCCTGCGCCGCGTGGGCGAGTTCGAAATGGACGTGGCCCGCATGACCGTACGGATCAACTCGGCCACGAGGCTCGCGATAACGCACATAGACCTGCTCGGCGGCGCGGACGTTTCCCGCGGCGTCAAGAGCTTCACCGGCGAGGCCAAGAAGTTCATGCGCACGCTGGAGGACCTGTGCCGCACCTATCCTTACCCGAAGGTAGCGCTGATCTCCTACGGCCCCGGCCTTAACGACGTGCTGGAACTTAAGTAGTTCAGGCAAATTGTTTAAAGACATAGCCGCCGATAGGGCGCTGGCGGTTGCTGTCCAGGCGTTTACTGCGGAGCGGTCAAGAACTGCGGCGGCTCCGATTGTGTAAGTAAAGCCATGGGCGCCACGTTTAGCATGAAGAAGGAAGAAGACCGTCTACTCGGCTGGTAACCTTCGCCTCGTTCGTGTTCATGCTGGCCACCTCGGCGGCCTCCCGGATAAGCCTTCCTCGCGGGCGCAAAGAGAGGGCTTGATTTTAAGAACTTGGGACGAGGTTTAGGCTTCAACACAAAAAAAAGCGCCGGGTACTCAATACTCCCGGCGCTTTTTACACTGCTCGATCAGAAGTTGATGTCCGTCTGGATGGTGTAAGTGTTTTTCCCTGCCATTTTTGAATTATTATATATGTCGTAACCGAATATAACGCTGGTGTTGGCGGCGAAATTCCAGGAAGCGCCGAAGCTGAGCGCGCCAAGCGCCGAATCCCCTCCCTGGTAATCTACGGCGGCCCAGAGCTTGTCCGAGATTTCGGTTATGCTCCTGTCCCACGAAAGCAGCACGCCGGTATTGGCTTTTTTAAGGTTCTCATCAATAAGCGCCTTTTCGTTGCCGACGTAGTAGCCGGCCGAAAGCCTGCCGAGCTTGCCTATGTTCTTCGCGGCCAGGCCGTAAACTATGTCCTGGTCCGTGACGTTTTTTTGCGTGCCGAAGTTGTAGCCGCCGAGCGCAAGCGCAGGGCTGCCGGCGCCGAGGGAGCCTTCGGGGGTGGCGACCTTGGCGTGCAGGTAAAGGGGGGAACTGTCAGCCGGCTTAAGCCCCGCTTTTATGATGTCGAAACCGGCTTCAGCCTGAACCTTGTCGTTCGAAAACACGCCCATCGTGGGGCCTATCACTGAGACCGGGGCTTTCCACAGGCCGCTGGCTTCCTTTTCTACGGGCACGTAGTTGTCGAAGTTAAGGTGGAAGGTGTTATGTTTTTGTATGTCGGTGGAAGGGATCCAGATCTGCGTGGACGGGGTAGCGTTCGCCGCGGTGGCTGAAAAGCAGAGCAGCGCAAGCGTTAAAAACTTTTTCATATATGTCTCCTATGATATACAAAAGCCCGCCCGGAGAATTTCCTGGCGGGCCTTTTGTACTATTCGTTAATGCAGATAAGCGGTTTCACCGTGCTGCGCCTCGTCCAGGCCCATTTCTTCCTCTTTCTGATCGGTTTTGACCGGCGTGAACAGGTTGATCACGAACAGGCAGCCGTAAGAAAACAGGAACGCGTAGACGGCGGTAATCGTTACCGCGATAACTTCCTTGGCGAAGAACAGCGCGTCGCCGTGCCAGAGGCCGTTGGCACCCGCGGCGTTCACTGCCGTGGTGCCGAACACTCCGAGCAGGATCACGCCCGTCACGCCGCCCACGCCGTGTACGCCCCATACGTCAAGAGAGTCGTCCCAGCCCAGCCGGTTCTTTATATTGACGGCCATGTAGCAGATCACGCTGGACAGGATGCCTATGCAGACCGCGGCTTTGGTGGTAACGTAGCCGGCGGCCGGGGTTATTGTTGCGAGGCCCGCTATAGAACCGGTCAGCAGTCCCACGAATTTAGGCTTTTTCTCCAGCGACCAGGCGATGAACAGCCAGGTGATGGCGGCGAAGGAGGCGGCCACATCGGTGTTTACGAAGGCGAGCGCGGTTACGGAGTCGACCTTAAGCTCGCTGCCCGCGTTGAAGCCGTACCACCCGAACCACAGGAGGCCCGTGCCCAGGGCCACCAGCGGGATGCTGTGCGCGCCCGAATCCAATACCTTACGCTTACCGACGAAGAACACCGAGGCCAGCGCCGCGAAGCCCGCCGTAGCGTGCACCACGATGCCGCCGGCGAAGTCCAGCACGCCGTGCGCGGCGAACAAGCCGCCGCCCCACACCATGTGGCAGAGGGGGAAGTACACGAAGATCAGCCAGGCCACCAGGAAGATCAGGTAGGCTTTGAAGTTGATGCGGTTCGTGAACGCGCCGGTGATGAGCGCCGGGGTTATCTGGGCGAACATCATCTGGTACCCGAAGAACACCAGCAGCGGGATGCTGGTAGAGCCGGCGAACGCCGTCATCGGGGTAATGCCGTGCATGAAGGCCATGTTCAGGTCGCCTATGATAGCGCCCTTTCCTCCGCTGAAGCACAGCGAGTAGCCGAAAGCGTACCAAAGGACCGTTGTTACGCCCATGGAAACGAAGCTCTGTATCATTATGGCCAGCACGTTCTTGCGGCCTACAAGCCCGCCGTAGAAGAAGGCGAGTCCGGGGGTCATGAGCATGACGAGGCTGGTCGACACGAGCATGAACCCGGTATTTCCGGTATCGAACATATATGGTATTCCTCCGTGGCAAATTAGCGCGCTTTTACACGCATTAATTAATTATATGGATTGCGGAGGGAAGGGGGTATCAGGGATTCCCTGAGTGACCCCGGGGAAAAACCTTACAGGCTTATCAGCCCTTCCTTGACGGCGTAGCGGGTGAGGCCGGCTATGCTGGCAATACCTATCTTCTCCATTATCTTCTTGCGGTGCGTCTCCACGGTCTTGACGCTCAGGACCAGCTTGTGGGAGATCTCCTTGGTGCGCAGGCCCTCGGCCAGCAGCTGCAGCACCTCGCGCTCACGGGCGGAAAGGATGGTGAAAGGGCTGCGGGGATCCGCCGCGGGGCCCTTTATATAATCGCCCAGCACAAGACTGGTGATCCCGGCGCTCAGGAAAAAACGGCCGCAGCTTACCGCCTTAATAGCGTCCAGCAGTTCCTCGAACGCCGAATCCTTAAGCAGGTAGGCGCGCGCGCCGGCCTTGAAGATCTCCGTGACGTACTTGCGGTCGTTATGCATGGAAAGAGCTATGATTCGCGCGGCTTTGCGCGCCTTGGCGAGCTTGCGTGAAGCCTCTATGCCGTTCAGGCCAGGCATCGAGATGTCCATGATAACGATATCCGGAGAGAGTTCCTTCGCGAGGCGCACCGCTTCGAGCCCGTCCCGGGCCTCGCCTATCACCTCGATTCCCGGCTGCTTCTCCAGCAAAGCACGCAGGCCCTCGCGGAAGATCTTATGGTCGTCGCAGATCAGTATCTTTTTTCCCATTTTCTTTGTCCTTTCCGAGGGGGGCGGTTATGACGGCCAGCGTGCCGGAACCCTGCCGTGAACTCAGGCGGAAAGCCCCGCCAAGGTGGGAAACTTTCTCCCTTATTGAGAAAAGTCCGAAGCCGCCTTTGTCCCCGTCGAAAACGGAAGCCGCCGCCGCGTTGAAGCCGCGGCCATTGTCGCGCACGGTCACCGCGATCTTGTTCCCGGCGCGGCGCACGCGCACTTTTACTTCGGAGGCTTTTGAATGTTTTACCGCGTTCATCAGGAGCTCGCGCACGGCTTTGAAGATCATCACGCTGGTTTCGGTGGGGAGCGGCACGCGCCTGCCGTCGCTGCGGAAGTCCACCGCGAGGCCCTGGCGCTTGCGCGTGTCCTCGGCCAGGCGTTCCAGCGCGCTTTCGAGGCCCAGCTCATAAAGTATCGGGGAGGCCAGCTGGAAGGTAAGGCTGCGCGTGGCCAGGATAGCCTCGTCTATAAAACCGGAAAGGTTCTTCAGTTCCGAGGAGGCTTCGGCGGCGGAACAGAACCCGCGCAGCGCCCCGGTTTTCATTTTTGCCATGGCCAGCGTCTGGCCGATTATGTCGTGCAGGTCCGTGGCTATCTCCCTGCGCTCGCGCTCTTCCGTCAGTATAAGTTCAGCCGAGAGGCCGCGCAGTTTTTCCTGGTAGGAAAGTATTTCCTTCTGGCGCAGTTCGCGCTCCCGCACCTCGGCTTTCAGCGCGGAGTTGAGCTTTTCCAGTTCGGCCGTGCGTTCTTTTACCCGGCGCTCAAGGTCTTTATGCGCGTCCAGCAGGGCTTTCGAGGCGTGTTTCCGCTCGAAGTAAACCCTCAGCATGTCCGCCAGCGAATTTATAAGATTGCGTTCCTCGGCCAGGAAAGGCCCCTCGGCCTCTTTAGGCGTTTTTTTTAGGTAGTAAACTTCTATGCGGCCGCTCAATTCGGGGCTTATGCGGAAATCGCAGGCCTGGAGCCAGCGCGTGCGCCTGAACCCCGGGTTGCGGCTCTCACAGGCTCCGACGATTATGCGGCCCGCGGTGAGCTCCGGGTACTGCCAGGCGGGGGGGATAAGCCGGACCACGCGGTCAAGCACCTCTCTGGCGGGAAGGCGGTCGTCCTGCAGGACGCAAACCGTGGAATGCAGCGCCGTTAATTCTTTAACGCGTTCGCGCAGCGCGTGTATAACTTCGTTCTTTGGGACTTCGGGGTGCAGCGCGTGTATAGCCTGGGAAGGTTTCAGCAGCTTGTTGCGGGTTTCGACGGGCGGAGTCATTAGTGCCAAGTCTACAAAATAATTTCATAACAGTGAAACCCGTTTTTTTTGCGTTATGGTTAATTGGAAGGTAGGGGGACTTTTAAAAAAATAAGGGATCAAAAAACCTGCGGACAGGGAAAGCTTACAATAACAGCTCGTATGCCGCCCATCGATCGTAAAGAAAGATAAGGGCCATAGTCTACAGGATGTACGGCGTGAAATCCAGAGATTGCGCGGCTCCTATGAGCCTGTCCGCCATAACCAATTTCGCCTGCAATTGCCGCTTTTGTCCTGCGCCTTGGCGACGCTCGACTTACAGCCTCCGTGGAGGGTGCTCGTTTCGCGCCGCTTCGGCTCGGCTCCAAAATCGGCAATTTCGTCATGAAAGCCTTATGTCGGACAGGCTCCTGGGAGCAAAAGGTTATCACCCCCATAACCGGCTCCGGCCGCGGAAGGCTCCTGCGCGGTCAGAAACTCTCATATTGAGGTTTCCACAGACGTGAAAAACCTATGGAGATGCCGGTCATCAGGCTGTAGCCCCAGGCCCGTCCGCCCTTAAGCTGCAGCCAGTAGAGGTCTACGAAAGGCGCCAGCACCAGGGACTTGCTCATTGGGACCTTGTACTTGGCCGTGGCCTGTCCTTCCGCGCGCAGGTCGGAGGGGGTGTCTTTATTGGCGCGAAAAAAATAATTATTCCAGATCTCCGCGCTCAGCCTTGCGCCCTTGGGCCCTGCCGCTATAGAGGCCAGGGCACGCACGCGAAAGCCGGTCTGGGTGTTGGCCGGCACGCGCGAAATGTCACGCGTGATGTTCGCCGTCAGCGACAGGGTCTCGATCAGGGAGCCGCCGTATAATTCCACGCCGGGGAAAGCGCTGTACGTCTGCCTGCGCTCCAGGCCGGAGAGAGCCTGGAATTCCCCGTCCGTCTGTACTCCGATGGAAGGCCCCCAGGAACGGGCAAGCCAGGGATATGCCACGGCGCCGGTGCGGCGGGTGTAGAGGGTCAGGAACATGAAGCGGTTGGTGATGAGGTTGGTGGTGGCCGGCATGCCGCGCGGGTCAAGCCGGTCCTTCGCGTATTCCAGTTCCAGAGTATTGGTCCATTTGTGCGCGCCGTGCAGGTATTCCGCGTCGGTTTTAAGCGTCCCGCCGGCCATGAATTCGTTTATGCCCTGGATCCTGGAATTAGGAATAGTGTCGAACTTGTCGGAGCGCGCGACGCTTGTCTGCCGGACATCCAGGCTCAAATCGCGGAAGTTAACTTTCCAGAGGCAGCGTTCGCTGACTTGAGCGCCCGTCATCCAGGAACGCCAGGCGGCGTTCCCCGTGTTCAGGGGAATTGCGCGTAGTCCCTTCAGGACCGCTTTGGCCAGCCCTGGGCGGCCGTCAGGGCGTATGTAAGGTCCAGGCAGATGTAGTGTCTCGGCCGCGCTTCTGGAGGTGGCTATGAGATAGCCGTCCTCGGGGTTGAACGGGTTGCCCCGGACCAGCTTTTTTTCAAGGTCGAAGCCTGAAAGGGTTATGGGCAGGAGGCCGCTTATAGGCAGACCGGCCTCCTCTCTGTTTTTTTGCCCGGCGGCCTCTTCGGCCAGTGAATTGAGCAGTGCGCCGGGGACGCGCACAAGGATAGCCGTTTCGTTATAGTTTAACCATTGGGCCGCCAGGCTTTCGCGCACGGCGCCGAACGTAGGGTTCGGCAGCGGGTGGACAGGCAGCAGCCCGGCCTCGGCCCCGTAGTCCTCGGCCAGTACCGCGGCCGCCAGGGTCCAGAAGTCGCGTGATTCGAATATCGGCAGCCCGGTCCTGGCCCGTTCGGAAAAAATATCCCGCGCGGCGGGGATAAGGACCGTGTCGGAAGATCGGGCGGCGGCGAAAGGCTTTAATTCCTGTTCTTGAAAGCCTGGGGCCGGGAGGAAGGCGTCGTCGAGCAATACCGCTCTCTGTCCCACCTTCCAGTCAGTCCCCGCGGTGGCCGGGGTGAGGGTTATCTCCACCAAGTTAAGCGCGGGCCAATAGGCGTGCAGGGGCGGCAGCGGGTTATCAAAGGGAGGGCGGCCGTTCTCTTCAAGGACGGCGGAGGGCGGGGGTGAGAATGTCAGGAAAGGCGCGTCGTCCGCGATGATCAGATCTATACCGCGCGTCGCGGCGGCCAGGCGGGCGTTACCGGCCGCGTCGAGTTGGGAAAGGACCAGCACTATATCCGCGGCTTTCCTAAGGCCGGGGAGGATCTCCTTTAAAGCCGCTACGGGGTCCGCTATCTCCAGGCCCGTCAATCCCGAGGAGGCCAGCGCCCGCCCGGCCCGGTCCGGCGTAAGTCCTACTACGCCTACACGTGTGCCTGAGGCCTGAAATACCGCGTAGGCGGGCAGCACTGTGAAAGCGGGGGCGCTGGAGTAGACCAGGTTGGCCGAAAGGTACTGTATGCCGCCGGGGCGTTCCTCGCGGTAGGAAAGAAGTCCGCGCCAGTTCTCAATTTCGGAGGCCGAAACAGCCGAGTAGGCAAGCCCGCTGCGTTCCAGCGCTTCCGCCAGGGCGCGGCCCCGCGGATCTGAAAAATTATCTCCGAAGGTCCCGCCGCGCGCCAGGCCTGTCAGGCGTTCTTTTCCCTCGCGGGCCACTGCGGCCGCGGGGCGGCCGAGCCCGCCATAAGCCCGTCCGATCACGATCACCGTGTAGTCGCCGCCTTTCCAGCGGATGTCGTAATACGCCGCAAGGCCTTTCTGCGGCCGCGCGGAAGCCGGGTGCGCCAGTTCTGCCCGGAGCAGAAGCGAATTCCCGCCGCCGGCCTTTTTCTCCACCGCCAGCGCCGCCCTGGCGTCGGATAAACGTATCGAATTCATCATGCGGAAAGTGGCGGGGTCCGCGGAGGCTTTTTTCAGCGCCTCTATCAGGGAATGGTCCGGCGGATAGATAAAGACAACCTCCGCGTCGGACTCCAGCGCGGCGACGGCCGTGGCGGAGGAGAGGGCGGGAGCGCCGGTCCCAAGTACCGGCAAACGGTATTCCCCCTCGGAAAAGAGGCAGAGGATCTCGTCGGCCGCCTTGATCCCGGACTCGGGCCCGGCCTCGCGAAGAATACGCTCTATAGGTTGGGCAAGCTGCATGGTCATCGTCTGCTGCACGTCCTCAATGAGCGCCAGCCGCACTGTAGCGGCGCCGGCCCACGGCAGGAGGACCAGTGAGAGCAAAGCCGCGCCCGCCGCGAGGGGCAGGCTTTTTCCCGCGCGCCGGCGGGCCGGGGCGTAGCAATAAAGCCGGTCAAAAAGGGGAGATTGTTTCATTACGGATATCCTCGGTGTTTATGGTCTGTGTGACGTTTACGCAGGGGGAGCAGTATCTTTGAAAAAATTAAAAAACCAACTCCTGAAAACAATCCGACTTTTTGAATTATAGATAAAATGAAGGTGGGAGAACGTGATAAAAATACTCGTGTTTTTCTCTACGCGGATAAGGGATGAAGTATGTAATGCCCAACACCCCCGCGGACGGCTTAACCCGCCCGGCCCCGCCTATTTTTTTGCCGTAGGCGGGACGGCTGTTTTCCTGGCTTTGCGGTAAAGTATGCGGGTGCCTACAAAGGTGCTGTCGTAAAGCCGCTTGGCCGCGGCAGCGGTCAGGTTGGCGCAGGTGTGGGGATAAGCCTCGTGCAGCTTCTTCCCGGGAGGAGGGCCGTGCAGTATTAGCGGACCGTCGGTGAAAATAACGTATTCCCCCAGCGCGCCGCTGCGCGGGTCGCTCCCCACCTGCGGCGGCTCCCAGGTCAGCTGGCCGTCCTTCTGCTCCACTTTGCCGCGCTCCGGGTTGGCGAACCTTTCTTTTGAAACGACGCGCGTGGAGCCGGGCATGGGAACGGCGGAGGCGTAGAGCCTGACGGGGGCCGAGAATTTAAAATCTTTAAGTGACTGGTCCCCCCGCATAAGCCTTATCTTCCCGTCTTCTTCGCTTATCTCCAGCCAGGTCTTCATGATCTCCAGCTGTTTTTCAAGCAGGCGTTTCTCTTCCTGCAGGGACAGCCCCGCCTGATAGGCGTTTTTTTTCGAGCCTGCCATGGCGCTGAGCGTTTTCTTGTAATTTTCTATATCGCGGGCGCGCAACTCGTTGGTTTCCCGCAGGCGCGCAGTTGCTTCCATGGAAACGGCCAGGTCAGCCTCTGCCTGTGAAAGTTCCGCGCGCACTCCAGCCAGGCCCGAGCGCAGCCGGCCTCCGGCTAACCAGAGCAAAGCCAGCAGGCAGGCGCCAGCCGCGCAGAAGAATAACGCCTTTTGGGCCGTAAGTCCTTTCATCAGTAAATATACACCTTGGTCCCGACCGGGACCGCTTTGTAAAGTTTTGCCAGCGGTTCCGCGCCCAGCCTGATACAGCCGTGGGAGACCGCCCGCCCCAGGGCAGCTTCGTCCTTAGTGCCGTGTATCAGGTAGCCGTCGCCGATATTAAGGGCGAACTTACCCAGCTCTCCCTCGACCTTCCTGGACGGATCCCCCGGCGGGGGTACTTTCTCCCCGTTTTCGACAAAAGCCCAATCCGGCTTTATCCAGGCCGGCTCGTCGATCTTTGTGCGCACGCTGAATTCCCCTCGCGGGGTGGCGAAAAGCCAGGAGCGCCCGTTTTTTTTATCCTTTATCCGGCCGCCGCGCCCTACGGAGCAGTCGGCCTCCCACAGCAGGCGCAGCCCTTTTTTCAGGTAAAGTTTGTTGGCCCTGGTATCCACGGCGATGTGCAGCCGGCCGGCGAGCCGCGGCCCCGCCTCGGCCCGGAGCAGGGCTACATCCTCCACTATCGCTTTCTGCGACCTAAGCGCGCCCTTATTCTCCGGGTATATCGCCACCAGGTTCCCGAGGAACGCCGCGTCAGCCTCCGCCGCCTTCGCCTGCTTACGCGCATCCGCGAATTGCGCGGAATTATCTTCAAGCGCGGTCAGCGCCTTATTCAGGGGAAAAGAAACAGCCACAAAGCCATAACCATAATAGAGCAGCCGGCCGCAGGCTAAAGCCAGCAGCAGGCTGAGGAAAGCGATAAAAGCCCGGAGTGGGCGCGCAACAGTACTGGGAGGCAGCTCCGGAGTTAGCGTCTTTTTCGGTTTTGCGGGAAGCATAAGGCTTGACATTTTTAGCGCTTCCCCTGTTCACTCTTTCTTCCGCCTGGAATTTAAGGGAAACGCCGCGTTTCTTTCTGATGATCAATGATACAAAAGTCCGGGCATGTTCATAAATCCTGGCACTCTCCACCGAATAATTATGCGGCATAAAGGGGCTGTTCCCGGCATATTCGTTTCTTCGCGCGACAAGGCCGCTTCTGGATTGACCTGGAAGATGTTCCGCGCGCGCCCAGGTCTTACAGCAGGGGATCGGATTTATAATTTCCTTTTAAAATTTATGAGACGACGCATAAAAAATAATGACACGGCCATTCTGACGTCTTTTTTTAAAATAGGGCAGGGATCATGCGCAGGATTATTACAAAGGGGCCGCCGGGGTGTATTTCAGGAGAGTCTTGCATTCCCTGATAGGTAAGGACCGCCAGCATTCCGTTTAAATATGCCATCCAGGGAATTAATAGTCACCGCTGACGATTTCGGCCCGCATCCTGCCGTCAACCGCGGCCCGGCTTTTTGTATTATAGATTACAGAAGCCGCTTTACAGAGCAGAGGTAAAACTGCGGGGCTTTTTGCCGGAATTGGCTGGGAGAAAACATATGAAACAACTTTTATTCTTAACTGCGCTCTTCTTGGGAACGGCCGGCTTTTCTTCCGGCCAGGGAGTTGCGGTCGCGGAGCGGGGGGGCATTACCGGCACCCGGCCCGGGGCTGTGAACCAGGCGGAAGACGGCGTCGGCGACGGTGTTGCCCCCCCCAAGGCGCAGGCCGCCGTTAAGGAAGCATTAGC
>JAVHRY010000138.1:0-68937 GCA_036171915.1 Elusimicrobiales bacterium
TAACGTGGACGGGCTGGGGAACTTTAAAGACCTGAACGGCGGGGAAAAATCCGTATCGGAGGAAATTCCCCTCCCAGCCGAGATAGAAACCCCCTCCGTAGCCTGGAATTAACCTGAATCCCGCAGTTCAGGATGTTGTCAACAGAGAGATCAAAGAAATAAAATTATTCCGCAGGATTCCCCGCGGAGCGGGCGGAAAACTTCGCCTTAAGTTTGCAGGTCGGCGCGGTTAGAACTAAACAATAAAACCCCCGGGACTCCGGGGGTTTTATTTAAGCGCTAAGACTTTATTTTTAAGCTGCGGCCCCGCAGCATTTCTTGTATTTCTTTCCGGAACCGCAGGGGCAGGGGTCGTTGCGGCCCACCTTGGGACCCTCGTGGCGCACCGTAGCCACCTTCACGGTTTGTCCGCCCTGCAGCACCTCGGGGTGCTTCTGCATCCACTTCTTTACTTCCTTATCGTCGTTGATGTCCACGCCGTCAACCAGCATCTGCCGGTAGATATTTATGATCAGCGCGCGCATCTGCGGCGCTTTGGCCTGCGCCAGGATCTGCGGGGAAATGGCGTCGAGTTCGGCTGCCAGTTCGTCGTCCGTCTTTTCGGAATGGGCCTTGGCCTTTACCGGGGCCGCCGGCTTGGCCTCGGCTGCCTTGGGAGCGGCCGGGGCTTTGGGGGCGGCCTGGACCGCCGGCGCGGCGGCTCCGGCATTAGGCACGGCCGCGGGTTTCACGGCGGCCGGGGGCATCTTGAACTCCGGGGCGGGGCCCTTCTGTTCTTCTTCCTTGCCTTTTAATATTTTCTTTAAAAAATCCCATGCCATAATGGTAGTTCTCCTTTAAGTTCTAAAGCCAGGAGCCTGTCCGACATAAGCGATTTCGGACAGGCTCCTAGTATTTGCTTTTAAACCGCCGCCTTGACCGCGGCCTTCAGAAAGCAGGCCAGAGCGATGGAATGCAGCTTTGTCACGGGCGAATCCGTGCGGGAAGGCAGGATCACCACCAGGTTGGACCCGGCCAGCAGCGTGGCGGCCTTCATGCCCGCGCCGAAGAACGAAAGCGACTTGTACACCAGGTTGCCGGCGTCCAGATCAGGCATAATGGCTATGTCAGTTTCCCCTGGCACTATGGCGCCTTTTATGCCTTTTTCCGCCGCGAGTTCCTTGGAGAAAGAGATGTAGATATCGTAAGGCCCCTCCACCACGCAGTTCTTAAGCACGCCGTCCCGGTTCAGCTTCACCAGCGCCTCGGCGTCCAGCGTGCTGGGGATCTTGGGGTTCACCTTCTCCACCGGGCAGACCACCGCCACGTTGGGCTTTTCCACACCGAGCGCGCGCATGATCTCCACGGCGTTCTCGGTGATCTTCACCTTCTGCTCCACCGTGGGATTGATCATGATGGCCGCGTCGGAAATGGCGAAAAGTTTATGATAGTTGGCGAGTTCGAAAAGGACGAAATGACTTAGAACCCGGCCCTCCGGAACCGCGCCCACTTCCTTGCGCAGGATGGCCTTCATGTAGAACTTGGTGTCCACCAGGCCCTTCACCAGGAAGTCGCCCTTGCCGGCCTTCACCAGGTCAACGGCCGTATTGCACATCTCGGCGTAATCGGACATATCCACCAGCTCGAAGATGTCCAGCCTGAGCCCGACGCCTGCGGCCATCTCCCGCACCTGGGCCAGGGGCCCTATCAGGATGCCGCCGGAGATTATTCTGTTCTCCACGCCCATTTTGCAGGCGGTAAGTACCTCGGCGTTATTGGCGCCCGGCACCACGATGCGGTTGGTCTTTCCCCGCACCAGCCCGAGCAGTTCCTCAAAGTTTTTGAATTTCATGTTTTCCTCCGCGCTAAGCCGAGTTAGTATTTCTTTATCTTCTCCGGGTGCCGGAGCGCTATCTCCGCCGCCGCGCGCAGCGCCGTCATTTCGTCGCCGCCGGGGTACAAGAGCACCTGCGCTATCCACCCGACGCGGCGCTTTATTTCCGGCACGAGCACCTTGTCGTAGGCCAGACCGCCGGTGAGCACGATGGCGTCCACCTTGCCTTCCAGCACGCAAGCCAGCGCGCCTATTTCCTTGCACATCTGGTAGCCCATGGCGTCCACCGCTTCCCTGGCGTCGTCGCGGGAAATTTTATCCGGGTCCAGGCCGCAGCCGGGCTTTATCTCGCCGGTCAGGATGTAGTTCTCCAGCGCTATGCAGTCCGAGGTGCCGGTATAGGCCACCAGGCCGCCCTGGCCCTTGAGCTTCAGCATCATGTCCTGCTGGGTGTACTTGCCGCTGAAGCACATCTTTACCAGGCCGCCGGCGGGCACGCCGCCGGAGCGCTGCGGGGTTATGGGGCCGTCGCCGTTCAGGGCGTTGTTAACGTCTATCACGCGCCCGCCCAGGTGCGCGCCCACGGAAACGCCGCCGCCGCCGTGCATGATGATCAGCCGGCATTCCTCGTAGGGCTTGCCGAGCTGGCGCGCCGCGTGGCGCCCCACGCGCTTCTGGTTCAGCGCGTGGAAAATGGAAATACGAGGATTCTCCGGCATGCCGGAGTACCGGGCCAGCGGGAGCATCTCGTCCACCACCACAGGGTCCGCTATGAAAGCCTTTATGCCGTTCGCTTCGGCGATGTCGTGCGCGATGATGCCGCCGAGGTTGGAAGAATGGTCGCCGTACCCGCACTCGCGCAGGTCCTTGAGCAGGGCCTCGTCCACGGCGTAAACTCCGCTTTCTATAGGTTTGACCACCCCGCCGCGGCCAATCACCGCGTGTAGGTCCTTCACCCCCACGCCGTGCTCTTTAAGGGCTTCCAGCGCCATGCACTTGCGCAGGTCGAACTGGGCTGTGATCTTCTCGCGCTCGTAGGGTTTCAGGTCCTCCGGGCTGTAGCGCACCGTTTTGTGGAACACCTCGGTTTCGCCGCGGAAGTAGCTCACCTCGTCGGATGTGGAGCCGGGATTCAACACGAGAATATTATATTCGATCATCGATAATTCCTCACTCAAAAGAAATTTCGTACAGGTAAGGCGCGTTCTTTTTCTCGACCGTAAGCGTTATCCGCTTGCCGCCGGCCAGGGACAGCGCGGGCTGCTCCTTGGCGCCGTAGCAATAGTCCTCTTTGGCACAGGCCGTCAGCTTCTCGGCGGGCCCCCACGGGCCCCAGGGGTAGCGGGCCTGCCTGGCGTACACTGCCGCCCCTTTTTCGTCCATAAACACCGCCAGGTAGCTATTAAGAAATTCGTTGTAGGATACGGAAAAATCCTCCGGCATCCTGTCGAGCACCACGGAGGCCTCCGACAGGTCCGCGGTCCAGCTCCCGGACGCGGCGTCAACGCTGTAATAGGAATATTTTTCCGGGGCGTCCAGCTGGGCGGGCTTCACCCTGGCCAGGGCCGCGCCGTACTCCCCCGGGGCGGTGATGACCCGGCCATAGACGTAAACCCAGCCGTCCTCGTCCTTAAACAGGGCGGAACCGAAAGCAGGCTCTATATCGTTCCAGAGAAAATAACTGCCGGCTGCGCGCGCTTTCCGGTAGACGCCTTCAGGCTTTTGTGAAACCGCCACGCCCTGGCCTACCCTGAAATAGTCGTAGGGGTCGGCGCCGTAATTATTCATTATGGAATAAAAAACCCAGCACTTTTCCGCGGAGCAAAAACCGGAACGCGGCCAGAAACGGCGGGCCTGGCTGTATTCCCCCGGGCCGCCTGATAGCAGCGGCAGGGGAAGGCCGTTTTCTTCCGCCAGGTAGTTCAGCGCCGGGACCGGGGCCCCGGTGGACACCCCGGCCGAAAAAGCCGCGGCACCGTCCACAATATTCCAGACCTCGCCCTGGCCGTCTGGCTTGCGCTCGCCGGACATAACGTTGTTCAGGAACCAGATAAGGCGGCCGCCGCCAAGGGCGACGGCATAGTTGCCGGCCTGGCCCACTACCGTCCCGGTAGCCGCGGCCTGCGCAAGCAGCGGCATGCCGCCTGAAACTGAGAAAGCCGGCAAGCCGGTTGCCTGCCGGGCGCAAACCGGCCCGCAAGCCAGCAGCGCGGCCAGCGACATGGCGGCGTTAAACCGTTTTTTTTTAAAATTTTGGCCTGGCCTGCTGCGGGTGGGGATCATTAGATTGAAACCTTTTACCGTATGCGCGTAAAACACGGGGCCTTGTTTTAACTATAATATAATACAAAACCTACCCCTTGCAACAAACCGGGGCGCAGGTATTGCTTTTATTCTTGTAACATATTGGGCATTGAATTTAAGCCGCGGTCTGTTAGACTATACTTATGTTTAAAAGGGCAACAACGCTCGCCGCCTACTGCGCCTGCTTTTTCGCGCTGGCCGCAACCGCGGCGGCTGCCATACCGACGCCGTCCGTTGTATCCACCAGTACGGGCAGCGTTAATTATAACTGGTCCGGCGGGGTCCAGCCTTATACTGCCGTTATTTCGACCTCCTTTGATTTTTCCTGCCCGGTCTCCAGCGGCTCTGTAGGAACTGCCGCAATAAACTACCCCGGGCTTAATCCCAATACCACCTACTACTTCCGCGTCAAGGTAACTGCGGACCCCGAAGATCAATATTCCACCCGTTTAACCACCTCCACCTGGGTATACGCGCCCACCGCTCTGTACTTCATTCCTAATAATTTTGTGTCCGAATCCTCTTTTACCGCCCTGGCTAGCCTGGGCTGGGATACCGGCAATAACCCGGACTGGACTACTTACGAGCTTGAGCAAGCAGACGACAACACCTTCATCCCAGCCCTTACATTGACCAGGAAAACCAATACTACCAATGTGGGCGGCCTGAACGCCAATACCACCTACTACTTTAAACTGCGTGCGCGCGGCGTATCCGGAACGGTAACCGACTACACTCCGTACATAGATACCGCCACCCTGTCCGTAAAACTTTCCGGCTTTAGCTCGGTGGTTTCAGATAATGACGCTACCATTTCGTGGGTCAAAGTAAACGATCCCAGCATTAACGCGCTTAAAGCCACAGGCTATCACCTGGTACTTTCCACTTCCCAGTCCATGGTCCCTATTACCACCGACCTGGTAAACCCGGACCCGGACACGCCCTCGATACATCTGACCCCGCTTACGGCGAACACCACTTATTACTACCGGGCCGGGACCCTCAACACGAACGGGGTTTCAAACATGAGCGACAACCGCTCTTTTACAACGCTCGCGCCGATCCCTGCCGGGTTGAAGATAATAACGGTAGCCGACGGCTCGGCCAAACTGGGCTGGACCGCCCTGGCGCCCGGGGCCGCGCTGGGCTACAAACTGGAAGCCTCCACGGATAATTTCACCGGCCCGGAGATCGCGTTATCCTCAGTTTCATACGGCGTTGCCATAAGCACGCTCTCCATCCCCACCCTGGACCCGAACACCACCTATTATTTCAGGGTCTCATCTCTTAACAGCGCCGAAGCCCAAAACCACGGGACCTCGCTTTCCACTGTTACGTTAACACTCCCGCTTTCACCTCTAGGCGCGTTATTACAGATCTCTCACAACCAGCACAATATGACGGCGAGTTTTGCAGGCGGCCTGTTCCCGGAAACGCCGCAGGCCTTTGCCTGCGAGGGGTATATTTTTGATATTTCCACCGCGGCCTTCGGCTCCGGCGGCACCATACTTTCCTCGGTAACCTACCAGCGGGACCTTAGCGTACTTAATATCTCCGGCCTGGGACCGAACGTGCTGTATTATCTGCGCATAGGCACTTTAAACTGGGAATTTACCCCAAACTATACTTACCTGGACCCAGCTAGAACAGATGTTCCCGGCCCGCTTTCAAACGTGCTGCTCGCTGGCGTCTGGCTCTCCAGCGCCTCTATAAACTTCACCCCCGCGGGCGACGCCGACGGCTATGTGGCGGAAGCCTCCGAGGACCAGCATTTTTCCCCGGTATTTAAAAGCTCGGCGACCGCCGCGCCCCTGGCGAGCAACCTGGTTATAACAGGTTTGAACCCCAATACCCAGTACTACTACCGAGCCGGGGCGCTCTTCAACGGAGCCACGGTGTATATGTACACTATCCCGGAAAGGCAATCAACCCTGGCCACCCCCCTTACCCTGTCGGACCCGCCTTTCGCCGGGGTGTTTTTCTCAAGCGTCTCGCTTACCTGGGGCGCGCTGCCGGCAAATTCGGCCGCGAGCTACAGGATAGAGGCCGCCGCCACCGCGGCTTTCTCGCCGGTACTTTTTTCATCTTCCTCCCCCAATATGTCGCTAAGCACGCTTACCTTGACCGGCCTTACCCCCAACACAAGTTATTATTTCCGGGCCGGCACCGTTAACCTGGACAATACGCCGAACTATTATTTTACCCCGGCCACGGCCACGCTTGCCGCTATGCCAACCGAACAGCCCTACACCGGGCTCAGGCCTACCTCAATTACGCTTAACTGGCTGGCGAACTTAAACCCGGCGGACACGCTTTACATCGCAGAGCTGGACACCGACCCGGGCTTCGGCTCCCCCGCCTCCTCCGCAACCGTGCTCTCTTCAGCCACCTTCACTGGCCTCATCCCCGCCACGGTATATCACGCGCGGGTAACGGCCTACAACCGCCTCAACAGGATGACCCCGACGGTGCCTTTCGCAGACATGGCCACCGGGGCCTACGACCCGGTTCTACCCGGTTATACTGATATAGGCGTAACCTCCATGACGGTGAACTGGGGGCCGGGCCTGAACCCGGTCAACAATTATTACCGCGCTCAAATATCGTCCAGCACTAACTTTTCAGGAGTGGTGCTTTCCTCTATCACCATCGCCCTGGATGCGGTCTTTAACGGGCTGGTCTCCAATGCCAGCTATTACCTGCGTGTTTCCGCCCTTAACTTGACCGGGGTGGCTACGGACCCGGCGGTGCCGTCCGCTGCGCCGGCCCTGACGCTGCCCGCCACCGCGTATATGCTGCCGCTGGCGGACGCTTTTTCAAACCCGCTGATAGACGGTTTTACCGTAAGCTGGCTAGCCAACGGGAACTCCTCACTTACCATGTACAACGTGCAGGCATCCACCATGGAAGATTTTTCGGTGATAACCTCCAGCCGCGTCGCGCCTGACGTTACCTGCAAATTCTCCGACCTGCTTATTGACACCACCTACTGGGTGCAGGTGCAGGCAAAAGGCCAGGGCGGCGTGCTTACACCTTATGAGACCGTGGGCTCCACCTGGACCACGCCGTATTCCCTGTTAAACTCGGTGGCCCTGCAGGATTCCATAATTTTCCTGGACACCTCTTACGGGCGTATTTCGGTGCACATGCCCGCCGGCTCCGTAGGCGGCTCGACCCGCCTGACATTGCAGCCGAAAACCCTGTCCAGGGCGTCGGCGAAATCGGCGGTGTCGGAACTTACGCCCACCGGGATAGGCATAGCCATAACATATTTTCCCCCGGTGCTGATACTTAACGCCATAACCATTACGCTGCCGTACAGGCAGGCGGATCTGCCTGCGTACACGGATAAATCAAAACTGATACTGGCGCTGTTTGACGAGACCAACGCGCTCTGGGTGCCGCTGCCGTCCGCCTCGGACATCCCGAATAACCGCGTAATCGGCCAGACCTGGCATCTGTCAACCTTCCAGATAATGCAGGCGAAATCCGAAAGCGGGCTTGGCGACGTTAAAATTTACCCCAACCCGTACCGCCCGAACTCGGTTGCGGACGTTATGCATTTCACCAATATGACCCCCTACGCCAAGGTCAGGATCTACACTTTTATCGGCGAGCTGGTGCGCGAGATAAAAGCCGACGTGAACGGCATGGCGCACTGGGACGGGCTTAACGGCGACAAGCGCAAGGCGGCCAGCGGCGTTTATATAGCTTTCATACAAACCGCGGATAAAAAATCTTCAAAGAGTTTCAAGGTGGCGCTGGAAAGGTAGACCGGCGGGCAAGGGCGCGCACTATTATGACCGAGCGGGCATTGCAAAAAAGCGTTCTTCAAGGCGCGGCTTTAATGCCGGCGCTGCTGCTTTGGGCCCTTTACTCAGCGCCCGGCTGCGGCGCGCAGGGCTTTGACGCCGCCTCGGCCGGCACCGCTACCGCGCAATTTTTAAAGATAGCTTCGGGCGCGCGCGGGGCGGCCCTGGGCGAGGCCTATTCCGCGCTGGCCGACGACGCCTTCGCCCTGGACTGGAACCCGGCCGGCCTGATCAACGTAAAGACAAATTCCATGGCCTTCATGCACTCTCCCTACCTGGCCGGCACTTCCGTGGATTACTTCGCCTACGCCGAAAGCGCCGGGGAGGTAGGGGCCTGGGGCGTTTCAGGCAAATACATGAGTTATGGCAAGATCAGCCGGACCGACTCCAGCGGCCTTGAACTGGGCAGTTTCAACCCTTACGACAGCGCCGTTAACGTGGGCTTCGCCTGCTATATAACCGGCTTCAATAAAGACCCGGAAGAACGCTTTGTGCTGGGCGGTACCGGTAAATTCGTGCGTTCCAAGATCCTGACTGCCGACAATACCGTTTCGGCCGATATCGGAATTAATATGCCGTACATGTTCGACAACCGTTTCCGCATGAGCCTGGTGGCGCAGAACATAATGGGCACGCTTCGCTACGACAAAGAAGAGGCCCCTCTCCCCCTTATACTGCGCGCCGGCACGGTGACAAAACTGGCGGATTACCTTAACCTTACCGCCGACGTGATAGCGACACGGGACAACCTGCCGTACCTGGCCATGGGCGGGGAAGGCAAGATCCCAGTCTATAAGGATATGGATGTTTTTTTGCGGGCCGGTTTCAACACGCGCGCCATCACCGATACCGGCGGCACGCGCAACGTGGCTTTCGGGCTGGGTATCCGCTACACCGGCTACTGGCTGGATTACGCTTTCTCTCCGTTCGGGGAGCTCGGGACGGTGCACCGCATGTCGGCGGTTATCAATTTCCAATAACAGTCTGCCGGAGGCTGCCGCCGGCAGTTGCCCCCCTTTGCGCCGTAAGCGGAAAGGACAGGACCAGCCACACCCCGGAGAAAACCAAACCCAGCGCCGGGTAGAAGCCCGGAGCTATAGCGCCCAGCGTCTTCAGGCCGGATATCCAGGCGGCGGTAACGCCCTTGGCGAAGCGGTAGGTAAAAGCGTCCGCCACCTGCTTGGCGCGGTAGCGGGTATCGTAGGAGAACGGGATATACAGGGTTTCCTTGGACGCCCTGAAGATGGAATAATCCATCCCCTTGAACAGCAGGAAGGCCGCGGAAGCGACGCCCAGGGTGGGGTACAGGAAGAGCAGCAGGCAGGTAAAGATATGCACCGCAGGGATGGACGTCAGTATGCCGCGCCGGGGAATATAGCGCAGCAGCAGCGGCGTGAGCAGGAACTGCATTGAGAACGAAAAAATATTCACGCTCATCCAGAAATGCCCCAGGTAGGCCGTGCGCGCGTCCTTGGTGGGCATGAAGTCCTGCACCAGCTGCGTGAAGCGGAAATCCAGCGCGGTAGCCACCACCTGCGCCGCGAAAATGATGAAAGCTATAAAAAGGACCGTGCGGTTCTCTTTAAGGATGCTCAGGTGCAGGGGACCTTTTTTCCCTCCGGCCTCGTCCTCGGCGGGCTTGGGCTCCCCCGCCTTCCCGTAGCCTATCCAGAAGAGCGCGGCGGCGGGCACGATCGCAAGCGCCGCGAAACCGACGAAGATGTCGGTCCCGAGGCTCACCGCGAAGCGCCCCAGCAGCCAGCCGCCGGCCAGGGACCCCAGCGCGCCAAGGCCGGCCACAGGCCCGTTAAAGATCTTCCCCTCGTCGTCTTTAAGCACGCTGTTTATAAAAGACCAGTATTGCTCGGAAATTATCACTACATAGGACTCCTTGAAGACCAGCAGCAGGAAAGCCAGCCACCGGCCCGCCCAGCCCAGCAGCAGCCAGGCCGCCGCCAGGAAAACCGCGCTCCCCAGCATCGAGGCCACCATGGCCTTTTTGGCCCCCACGGCGGAAAGCAGCAGGCCGTAGCCGTAGATCATAGCGGCCATCAGAAAGGGCACGCAGGCGATAGCGTAAGGTTTGGCCGCCGCGCCGAACTGCTCCATAAAAATTGACTCGGCGGGCGAGCGGATGAACTCATAGCCGCAGAAAAGGAACATGGCGGAAAGTCCCGCCAGGAAGACCGCCCCCGCCACGTGCCGGCCGCGTTCGGTCTTTAAAGCCGCGAAAAGTGTGCTCATAGTTTATGCGCCTTACATAAAACCCGGCCGGCGGCCCGGGGCTTTCTCCGCCCCGGAACTGCCGCCGCTTTACCTCCGCTTAATACCTGAACTGCCCGTTCTCGTAGATAACTATCTTCCTGCCGTTGACGAGCGTGGCGGTAACTTTCTTATCCTCGGTGTTTATCAGGTCCCAGTGCACCGCGGAATCGTTGTAGCCAAGCTTACTCTTCAGCGCCCCGTTGAGTTTTGAAATGTCGCCGGTATAAGTATCGCTGTAGGAGTTGCCTATGGCCACGTGGCAGTTGCCGTGTTTGCCGCCGTGGTTCTCGTCGAACAGCGTGTCGGCCATGAACTTATCTATCCGCGAGAAGCGCTTGTCCGTCAGCGAGTACTCGCCTATCTGCGAAGCGCCCTTGTCGGTCCCCATGATCTTCTTTACGTAATCTTCGCCTTTGCCGGCGGAGATCTTTACCGCGCGGCCGGCCTTAAACTCCAGCTTTATCTTCTCCACATAGTTGCCGCCGCGGAAGGCCGGGAGGTTGGCGTAGTAAATGCCGCGCGTGCCGCGCCAGTCGGGCGAAGTGAAGATCTCGAAGGACGGGATGTTGTGGCCGCTGATGCCCAGGAAGCGGCGCTTCTCCCCCAGCTTAACCTCGAAGTCCATCGAGGCGGACTCGGTGCGGATGGTGCCCATCCCCAGCGAGCCCAGCCATTTCTTTATGGCCGTCACCTGCTTGTAGACCTGGCCCCATTTCTTCACCGGGTCCGGCGCGTCCAGGTAGCAGGCCTTGGCTATCTGGGCCGCGTATTCCTTAACGGAAAGCTTGGCCTGTTTGGCGAGTTCTTCGGTCGGGTAGGTGCAAAGGGTCCAGGCGAACCGGCCGCTCTCTTCGCGCTTGTTGCGGATGTCGAACAGCGGCTTTTTGGCTATGGCAACCTGCGACTGGCGCTTGGTGTCTATGTCCTTTAAGTGCGTCAGCGAGGCGGGGGCGTGGATGAAGACGTAGCCGTTGAGGTTGTTATACATCTCCCTGTCCCATGACGACAGGAAGCCGCGCTGTTTCTCGTCCGAGAACTGGTAGAAGTCCCTCTCCAGCACCGGGCTGGGCAGAAAGGCAACCGCCACGTTGAAGCGGCGCTGCACCAGCTTGCGGTGGACTATCTCGCCCAGTTCGCGGGCTGCGAGATCGCAGCGCAGCAGCACATTGTCGTATTTTTTAAAAGGCTTGGTGCGGGCGGTGATGAGCCCCCAGACCAGGGTGTCCGCGTATTTTTCCAGCTGCATTTTTGACAGTACGCTCATAGCATCTCCTTAAAGGCTGCGCATAAAAATCCCGGGCAGGCGCCCAGGGTAAATTATAACAAAAGCGCTCCGCCGCCTTTTGGGGAACCGCGCCGCGGCGCTCAAAAGGCCCAGGCACAGATCAGGCCTGTTGCCGGGCCGGGACTTTGACAGGGACTTTGACAAGGGACTTTGACAGGGACTTTGACACCCTTAACAAACCGTAACAAAGCTGTTATACTCTAGATATGGAACAAACACCCCGGGAACCGGCCGCCGAGCCCGTTAAAAACCCGGTTCCTTCAAAGAGAGCCGGGCTTTTTACCCGGGCGGCGTTTATATTGCTGTCGGCTTTTATAATACTGCACCGCGCTTACTTGGTTTATTTAATAGCCGCTCTGGGCGGCAGCCAAAAACCGGGCGCCCTGGACGGCCTGGGGATGTCCCTTATGTTCCTTGACCCGGTGGCCGCCCTGCCGATAATACTTATCGGCGCGGTTACAGGCATTGCGAATATGCCGGTAGACGCTTTTTACCGGCATTACTACCAGCCCGCGTCAATAGGGCTGGACTGTTTCCTTATCTATCTTTTATGGCTTTGGGCCCGCGGCGCGTTCCGGGGCAGGGAAGAGGAAAAGAAGGAAGAAAAAAACATGGGAGATTCCGGCGGGATATAAGCCGGAACGCGCGCTCCCGCGGCAAAAAAGCCGGTGCCCCCGGTTTCAGGGCCGGGGAAAGTGCCCCGGGCGCGCTTGCGGGCTCTGCGGAGGAGGCGGCGGAGAGCACCCAGGAGCCTGTCCCTCAAAGGTACTTGTGTATTTTTTCCAGCAGCCCCGGTTTTTTAACAGGCTTCAGCAGGTAATCCGTGAACCCGGCGTCCAGGCATTCCTTTATCTTTACGGCGTCGTCGTGCGCGCTGAAGGCGATCACCGGCACCTCTTTCAGGGCCGGAGTACGGCGCAGCACCCTTACCGCCGCAAGGCCGTCCATCACCGGCATTTCCAGGTCCATCAGCACCAATGAATAAGCGGCGCGTCCCAGCATTTCCAGCGCCTCTTCCCCGTTAGACGCCCGGTAAAGGCGCAGTCCCGCTTCACCTTTGAGGTGCAGTTCCACCAGGTCCAGGTTGTCGGGGTTGTCGTCCACTACCAGCACCTTGCGCCTGGAATCGAGCCATTTATTCAGCGCCTCATAAAGCACCTTTTTCTTAAGCGGCTTGGTAATATGGGCGTTCATGCCGAAGGAAAGCGATTTCTGTATATCGCTGTCCAGGCCGTGGGCCGTGAGCGCCAGTATAGGGGTCTTCTTGTAGGCCGGGGTCTTGCGCAGCTGAAAAGTCGCTTCATAGCCGTCCATCTCCGGCATTTGTATGTCCATCAGGACCAGGTCATATTCATAAACGGCGCATTTTTCCAGCGCCTCGCGGCCATTACAGGCTATGTCCAGCTTATAGCCGGCCTTTTCCAGCATCAGCCTGTCCAGGTTCTGGTTGTCGGGATTGTCCTCAGCCACCAGGATCCTGAGGTGGGACCTGTCCGGCGCGGACGCTTCCGCTCCGGCCGGCGCCGCGCTCGGGGCGGCCGGCATAAAAACCTTCAGGATGGCGTTAAAAAGGCCCGACCTTGTTATGGGCTTTGACAGGAAGGCCGCTACTTCCGACTTAACGCTTTCCGGGATGACCTCTACCCGCGAGGAAAGCATTATTATTTTAGCCTCTCCGGAAGCGCCGCCAGAGGCCTCTTTTATGAACTGCTCGCCGTTTCCGCCCGGCATCTGGTGATCGACTATGAGCAGGTCGAATTTACCTCCGCTGTCAAGCACCGCCTTGGCTTCGAAAATGTTCCTGGCCGGTACCGTGCTGAAGCCCCATACCGCCATGTTCTGGGCCAATATTTCCAGGCTGTCCGTGTTGTCGTCCACCAGCAGCGCCCGCAGGCCGGCGAACGAAACGTGCTCCTCCCTCCGGGCCGGTACCGCCGCGGCCTCCTCGCAGGGCAGCCGGAAACTAAAGGAGGAACCCTTCCCCGCTTCGCTCTCCAGCGAAATGGACCCGCCCATCATCTCCACAAGGGACTTCGAGATGCTCAGGCCCAGCCCTGTGCCGCCGTACTTGCGGGTGCTTGAATCGTCCACCTGGGAGAACTTGCTGAAAAGTTTTTTCTGGTTCTCCGGAGAAATGCCGATGCCGGTATCGGTCACGGAGAACACCATCCAGCTGCCGGCCCCGCCCTTCAGCAGTTCAGCGGAAATCTTTATCTGGCCGGTAAGCGTGAATTTGAAGGCGTTCCCGACCAGGTTTATCAATATCTGGCGCAGGCGGTTGCCGTCCCCGATAACCGAGGCGGGCAGGTCCGTGGAAACCTTAAGGACCAGTTCCAAGCCTTTCGCGGCGGCTCGCTGCGCGAACATTTCGGCCACGCTTTCGGCCACTTCCCGCGGGTCGTACGGGGCCTTCTCGACCTTTAAGAGGCCAGCCTCTATTTTTGAAATATCCAGGATGTCGTTTATTATATACAGGAGTGCGTCGGCCGAACGCTCGATGGTCTGCAGATGCCGCCGCTGCTCTGCGCTCAGGTCGCTGTCCAGCAGGATCTCCGCCATGCCGATTATGGAGTTCATGGGCGTACGGATCTCATGGCTCATATTGGCCAGGAAGTCGCTTTTAGCGCGGTTGGCCGCCTCCGCGGCTTCCCTGGCTTTGAGCTGGGCGGCTTCTACCGCCTTGCGGGCGGTTATATCCACCAGCACCGCCAGCACCGCCGGCGCTCCCTTGTAAACTATGGGCGCGCTTTTAACCACGAGATGCAGTATCTTCCCGGGCTTCGTGACGAACTGCACATCGTAATCGCCCGGCGCCGCGCCCGCCGTCCTCTTGGACATAGCCGCGTAGATCTTTGCCCTGGACGCCTCCGTAAGGAAATCGAAAATAGAGCTGCCCGCCAATTCCTTGCGCTCATAGCCTGATATTTTTGTGCCTATGTCGTTGACATAAAGGATACGGCCGTCCCGGTGTATTATCACCGTCTCGGGGGCGTTGTTGGCGATGGCCGCATACCGGCTCTCGCTCTCTTTCAGCGCGTCCTCCGTTCTTTTGCGCGCCGTTATGTCGCGCAGCACGCCCACGGCGTGCCACTCCCCCCTGAGCCTGACCACCGACAGCGAAAGCTCCACGGCGATCTCCGAGGAATCTTTTTTAAGCGCCGCCAGTTCCAGGGTCTTGCCCACCGCGGAACCTGCGCCTGACTTCCGGAAGTCCGGGAAGGCTTTTAAATGGGCCTCGCGGAAACGTTCCGGCACTATAAGGGTATGCAGGTTTTTTCCCAGCGCTTCTCCGGCGGTCCAGCCAAAAATCCTCTCGGCCGCTGGATTCCAGAAGGAAATGGCCCCGGAACTGTCCATCATCAGGATAGCGTCCTGGGCGGAGGTCGTTATCGCGCGGAACGTAGCCTCCTGCCCGGAGAGCCGGTCTTCGGCCAGCTTCCGCTCGGTTATATCCTCTTTTACCGCCAGGTACTTTATTATGTTGCCGCGCGCGTTCTTTATTCCCGAGATCGAGGCCAGCTCCCAGAACAATTCGCCGTTCTTCTTTTTGTTGTGCAATTCCCCGCGCCAGGTACCGCCGGCACTGATAGTCTCCCAGAGTTCCCTGTATTTTTCCGCGGACAGCTCCCCGGATTTAAGTATCCTGGGATTCCTACCTACGACCTCGTTAAGCGTATAGCCGGTAACCTCGTAAAATTTACGGTTGACGTACTCAATACTGCCCTCCGGGTTGGTTATGACGAAACTAGCCGGACTCTGCTCGGCGGCTATGGACAGCAGCCTAAGCTGTTCCTCGGCAAGCCGCCGCTCGGTAATATCCTCGAAACTTTCTATGCCGCCGGTAACCACCCCTTTCGCGTTGCGTATCACATCGGCGTTTTTAGAGACGATCCTTATGAGCCCGTCCTTGGTACGGACGGTACATTCCGCGCAATTTATAGGTTTGGGCACGGTGTCGTCAAAAAGACCGCAGCCGACCCTGCAGGGCATGTCGGCAAAAATACTGCAGGGCTTGCCTATCACCTCTTTGGCCGAATAGCCGGTTATCTCGGCCGCCTTGCGGTTCCAGTTCATTACCCGCTTGTCGGCGTCCACGGTATACACGGCGCTGGGCACGAGCTGGAACCCCAGTTCCGCTTCTGCTTTTGCGCTCTCCAGGGCCTCCCGGGCCAGCCGGCGCTCCGTGCTGTCGCTGAAAGCTATTATCAGCCCCATGACCTTGCCGTTGTCTTTGAGCGGCGCGGCCGAGCAGTCCACCGGGATGCGGCGGCCGTCCTTGGAGACGAACACCTCCTCGGTGAACCTCCGGGGCGCCCCGGAACGCATCACTTCCATGATGGGGCAGCCATTCTCCGGATTAGCCGTCCCGTCATTCTTGGTGCAATGGAAAACTTTATGGGCGCTCTTGCCGATGATGTCCCCGTCTTCGTGGCCAAGGATCTCCCTGGCCGCCTTGTTCATGTAGACCACCTTTCCGGCGATGTCCGTCAGGTAAATGCCTTCAGCCACCGCCTCGAGCAGCGCCTCCTCGTCTTTGCACGAAGCCGATTTCCCGGCTTTATTTTTACCCTTGAACCAGGCGAACATATAGCTCCTTACTCAAGCGGGAAAGGCCTTAGCGGCCGGTTAATCCATCGGGACGTATTCTATCTCCACCGTGTCTAAAAAATCCTTCAGTTCCGCGGCCAGCGCGGCCAGCGCGGCCTTGTCGGCCGCTTTAGCGGACTTTTCCATGCGTTCTCCAAGTTCGGTCAGGAAATCCAGCCCGAACCCGCCGCCGGAGCCGTGCAGCTTGTGGCCTATTCCCCAAAGCTCGTCGAAATCCCCCGCTTCAAGAAGCGCGGAGACCCGCGCCAGTTCTTCGCGCCTGCTAGCCAGGTAGACGGGCACCAGTTCCGCCAGGTCGGCATCTACTTTTATTATTTTTTTCATAACCACCCCCGGTTACCGGGCCTCTGCCGGCCCGCTAAGCGGCGGTACCTTATCTTACATAAGTTTTCATGGTATCACAATTAGCCGCGCGGCAGGTCCGGTGCCCCCTCTTTTGTATAATGAGTTCACAAAATGAAATCGAAAATATCCGCAACAGGCGGCGCCGACATACTAATTATAGGCGGCGGACCCGCCGGTCTTATGGCGGCGGGCCGCGCCGCCGAACTGGGCGCGCGCGTCACTTTAATAGAGAAGAACGCGCGCCCGGGCCTGAAGCTCCTTATTACCGGGGGGGGCCGGTGCAACGTCACCAATAGCGCCGGGTTGAAAGGCTTTGTCGCGGCTTTCGGCAAGAACGGCAATTTCCTGTACCGGGCTTTCTCGGTTTTTTCCAGCGAGAATTTAACGGGGTTTTTAAAATCCTTCGGCGTGCCCACCCGCACCGACCCGGACGGGAAGGTCTTCCCCGCCGACGACAAGGCCCAGAGCGTGCTGGAAGCGCTGCGTTGCTACCTCAGCCGCGGCAAGGTCGCCACCGTCTTCAACGGGCAGGCCGCCGGGCTGCTCCTGGGCGCGGATTCTAAGATGGAAGGCGTAAAGCTCCTGGACGGAGGCTTGCTGCGCGCGAAAAAAGTCGTCATCGCCACCGGCGGCATGTCCTACCCGGCCACCGGCTCTACCGGCGACGGCTACGCCCTGGCCAGGCAGTGCGGCCACACCGTAACCCCGCTCAGGCCCGGCCTTACGGCGCTGGAATCGGACGAGCCGTTCATAAGGGACCTGCAGGGCCTGACGCTGCAGGATATAAGCATCGGGATCCTGGTGAACGGCAAGAAGGCGGCGGAGGAAAAAGGCGAGCTGCTTTTCACCCATTTCGGCGTTTCCGGCCCGAAACTGCTGGTTATGAGCGGGACGGCGTCCGACGCCCTGTCCGAACCGGGCAACAAGGTGGAACTTTCCTTGGACCTGAAGCCGGAGCTCGATCCTTCCGCCCTGACCAGGACCATCCAGGATTATTTCGCCGCTAACGGCGCCAAGATGTTCGCCAGCTACGCAAGAGCCGCCCTTCCCGGCTCGCTCGCCCCGGTCTTCGAGCGCCGCTGCGGCATTGCCCACGACCGGAAGTGCGCTTCCATTACCGGGAGCGAACGCAAAAAGATAGCGAAAATGCTGGGCGACTTCAGAATACATTTAACCCGGCCGCGCCCCCTCCGGGAAGCCACCGTAACGCGCGGCGGAGTGAATTTAAAAGAAATAAACCCGCAGACAATGGAGTCGCGCCTTGTCCCCGGGCTTTATTTTTGCGGAGAGGTGCTGGACCTGGACGGCATCACCGGCGGCTATAACCTGCAGGAAGCTTTTTCTACCGGCTACCTTGCCGGGCAGTCGGCCGCTAAGCCGTTTTAACGTTCTTGCCTACCCAGACAAAGCCGGACGGCAGCACTATGCACTGGCACTTATCGCTCAGCATGGAACTGTTTTCCGGCATGATATTGACTATGCCGTTGGTCCAGGACACATAGCGTATGTGCGCCGCTTCTATCCATTCGTAAACCCGCGGCCCCACGCGCGGCATGATAGTCCACACCACCGCGTTCTCCCACGGTATTTCATTGGCGTCGGACGAAAATTTAATTTCAGGTATCTTAGCCGCAAGAGAGTCCATAAGTAACTCCTTATTCCCCACCGCATGGAGGGCGCGGGCCTGGGACAGGGTAAGAAAAACCCTGTCGGAGGCCCGAGCTTGCATAGCGCGAGGGCTGAGACGGGGAAGGGCGAGCACGGTGTGCGAGACCCTGTTTTTTCTTACCCTGTCCCAGGCCCGCGCCCGAAACTTTTTTAGACCGCGGACTGTACCCCGAATTCTGTCCGGCCCCTTGCGGGACCTGGAGGACCATTTATCTGTTGCGGCCCACTCTGCGCCTCCCCCCGGAGGGGGACGGACGGGCTATCCAGGCGCAATTTTGGCCTTGCTTCAGGAGGGGCTTGCCCTGCCGTCCGCGTTTCCGCGGACGCGGTGCGCTCTTACCGCACCTTTTCACCCTTACCCTTGCGGGCGGTATGTTCTCTGTGGCGCTATCCGTCGGCGGGGGATGTAGCCCCCGCCTCCCGGCCTATGGCCGCTTAGCGGCTTTGAACCGGCACCCTGCCCTGTGAAGTTCGGAAGTTCCTCCCCTCCCTTGCGGGAAGAGCGGCCCTCCGTCCGCGGTCTAAAAATTCATAACACGGCTTTTCGCGGCGTTTTTTTCACGTCCGCGGCGTTCTCCGCCGCCAGCGACTTATCCAGCGCAGGGGACGCGTGGACGGCGTTATCTAGTATCCGGCTTACCAGCCTTTGCGCCTCCCTGTTCTTCCCGCCCGGCACCAGTGAAAGCGAAATTTTCCGGAACCGCGCTCGAGGCCCGCGGAGCCCGGACATAAGAGCGGCCAGCCCCGCGCCCTTTATACCGCACGCTCCGGAGAACTGTTTAACCAGCAGCCCGGAGTCCGAGAATATCTCCAGCTCCTGCCCTCCCAGGCGGGCGGCCGCGGCCAGCGCCAGCCTTAAGCCGTTATATTCCGCTGACTTACCGGTGCAGCGCCCCAAGTATTTGCCTTCTTCGCGTAATATCGTGCCGTCCGCGTCAAAGAACACGGCGGCGCAGGCGCCTTGCCCGGGGTTTCCGCGCACCGCTCCGTCTATAAAGATACGCAGCTTTTTCCCTTTTTTCATGTTAACCGCCGAACAGCGTGCGCTCGAGATAAATAAGGCGGCGGCAGTCCGGGCAGACGGCGAGAGAATCCGTCTTTTTAACGTCCAAAGTCTTCTGCGGGGTAAGCGCTATATGGCAGCCCCCGCACGAGAGCTTGCCCGTGGTTTTGTCCTCGTGAACCGCGGCCGCGGCCAGTCCGCCCCTGTTTGCCCTGAGGTCCTCGTATTTTTCCAGGAGCTCCGGGGTTAGCGCGCCCGCGGCGGCCGCCCGCACGGTCCTGGCGGCTTCCAGCCCCGCGCCCGCCTCGCGGGCGGCGGCTTCAAGGGCGGAAATTTCAGCATTCTTAACGGCCTCCATCTTCCTCACTTCAACCTGTATCGCTTTTTCATCGGAGGAAGCCTTGTCGATGTTTTCCAGCAGCACAAGTTCCGAGGTCTCAAGTTCATCCTTATTCTTCTTATCGTTATCGATTTCGTTCAGCAGGGCTTTGAAAGCGTTATTGTCCTTAACCAGGTTGAGCTCCCGCTGGTGCTTGCGGATACCCTCTTCGGCTTCCACCAGTTTTAATTCGACGTCTTTTTTTCCGGACTGAAGCTTATAAAGGGCCTCCCGCGCGGCGCCCATGGATTTTTTTTTAGCCTCAAAAGCGGAGTTGAGAGCGGCTATCTTTACGGGGATATCGGCGCAGCGCGCCGCCAGCGCGTCTATGGCGGTGTCTTTTTTCTGCAGCTCTACCAGCGCCTTCGCCTCAACAGTGTGAATAGTTTCCATTTTTCCTTGGGTAACAGCCAGATTATAGCAACTGCGCACGCCGTATGACAGCCTGGCGTTTACAGACCGCCGACCACTTTCCGCGCCCCTTTTACGTTGCGAAGTATTGCCATGGCGGCTTTGCTCTGGTTAAGCGTGTAAAGGTGCAGGCCCGGCGCCCCGCCCTTCAGCAGTTCCAGCGCCTGCGCCGAGGCGTACTCCACGCTGAACTTGAACATCCCGTCCTTGTCGCCGTTCCAGCGCTCTATGCCCGCTTTCAGCGCTCCGGGCACGGACACCTTCATCAGCTGCGTGAACTTCTGCATCTGTTTGTAGCCGGTTATCGGCATGACGCCCGGCAGTATGGGAACGGAGATCCCCGCCGCTGAAGTTTTTTCCAGGAACCTGAAATAAAAAGAGTTATCGAAGAAAAGCTGCGTTATAAGGTACTCGGCGCCGGCGTCCACCTTTTCCTTAAGGCGGCCGATGTCGGCCTCAAGAGTAGGCGCCTCCGGGTGTTTTTCCGGGTAGCAGGCCCCGCCTACCGCGAAATCCCCGGTAGCCTTGAGGTCAGCCGTAAGCTGCGCCGCGTAGCTGTAGTCGCGCCTGGGAGGCAGGCCTTGCAGGTTATGCACATCACCGCGCAGAGCCAGTATATTCTTAATGCCGAGCCCTTTAAGGCGCAGGCAGATCTCCGCTATTTCCGCGCGGCTGTGCGCCACGCAGGTCAGGTGGGCCACCGTCTCCAGCCCGAGTTCGGCCTTGAGCACGCCCGAAAGCGCGACGGTGCGGTACGGCGCGGCCCCGGTGGAGGAATTCGTAACGGATACAAAATCCGGGCCGAGCGCCTTCAGCTCCCGGGCCGCGGCAAAGAGCTTGCGTGAATCCTCCTCCGTTTTAGGGGGATAGAACTCGAAGGAAAAAACCTTGGCGCCGGAGTTCAGGCGCTCGGTAACTTTCATTCCGGCAGCCCTATCCTGGACGGCGGCCAGTAAGTGAGCCAGGCTTTCCCTTTTATAAGGCTCTCCGGCACCGGGCCCCAGTAGCGGGAATCGCAGGAGCGGTCGCGGTTGTCGCCCATAACCATGTAGTGGCCCTTCGGCACGGTAACGGGCCCGAAATTATCCCTTATATATTCGGAGAACATCTTGCCCAGCATCCGGTTTTCCCAGTAAGCCTGGTAATCCCTGGGCGCCACATTGTCCGTGGCCTTGGGGTAGCGGTAAAGGTCCAGGTACTGCGTGTAGGCCTCATCCTGGACCAGGACCCCGTTGACATAAGCGCGCCCGGCTTTGACTTCCACGATATCGCCCGGCATCCCGACTACCCGCTTGATAAAATCCTTTCCGTACTGGCTCCCGCCGCACTGGAACTCGCGCGGGTCCTCGGAAGGGAACTGGAAGACCACGATATCGCCGCGTTTAACGTGCCTGAATTTCAGGATCTTGGTTTTAGTGTAGGGGATGCGGAAACCATAAACGAACTTGTTTACGAACAGGTGGTCGCCCACGAGGAAAGTTTTTTCCATAGACCCGGAGGGGATCTTGAAGGCCTGCACGAACAGGTACATTACCACCGAAGCCAGCAGCACCGCGGAGAATACCGTCTCCGACCATTCCATGTCCACCTTTATGGCTTCGGTCAGGGCATCTTTATTTTTTCCTTTCTCCCCCGCGCCGCTTTTCCAAAGGGCGTAGGCCGCGCCCGCGCAGGCGGCCAAGAGCCCGTACGTAAGCTGCTTTCCCGAGAAAAGCACGGCCGTAACCACGTCGCCGCGGCTGTTATCCAGGCTGACGGCTAGAAGGATCATGCCGGTAAACGAGATAAGGGCGGCGAACACGGCGTGCCAGGCCCGCGTAAAAAGCCCCCCGTCCTTAAATAACTCTTTTTCCCTGAAATGGCGGGAAAGGAACAGGTGGATCCCCATCACTATGCCTATCCAAAAAAGTTTTTCTTCCATGTTAAATTATCTCCATTTGATGAAACGGCTTAATTAAATATTTTTCCTATAACCGCGAAGCGTAAAGCGGAAAGAGTTTTCCAGGGGTTCCTTATGGTTCTATACGCTTCCCGCTTCACGACTACTTGTCCTGGCTGATCTTAAGAAGCGACATGAAGGCTTCCTGCGGGATCTCCACCGAGCCCAGCAGCTTCATCTTGCGCTTGCCTTCCTTCTGCGCCTCGAGGAGCTTCCTCTTGCGGGTTATATCCCCGCCGTAGCACTTGGCCAGCACGTCCTTGCGCTGCGCGCCTATGGTCTCGCGCGCTATGATCTTGCCGCCCACCTGCGCCTGCACCGCTATTTCGAACATATGCCGCGGGATAAGCTCCTTGAGCTTCTCGCAGAGCACCCTTGAGTTGGCCAGCGCCTTGGAGCGGTGCACTATGAACGACAGCGCGTCCACGACTTCGCTGTGCAGGAGTATCTCTATCTTAACCATGTCCGAGGAGCGGTACTCGTAAGGCTCGTAGTCAAAAGAGGCGTAGCCCCGCGACACAGACTTAAGCTTGTCGTAGAAATCCAGGATGATCTCGCTTAAAGGCAGGTTATACTCCACTATCACGCGCGTAGTCGAGATATACTCTATTTTCACATGCTCGCCGCGCTTTTCCTTAAGAAGGTTCATTATGCCTTCCATGTAGGCCAGCGGGGCTATGATCTGGGCGCGCACGTACGGCTCCATAATATCCACCAGGTCGCCGTAATGCGGGAAGTCCGCGGGGTTGGTGACCGCCACATACTTGTCTTCTTTGGCGCCGGAGTGGGCCTTGGCCAGCACCTTGTAGATGACGTTGGGGTTGGTGGCGATAAGCGGGATATTAAATTCCCTCTCTATCCGCTCGCGGATAATATCCAAATGCAGCAGGCCCATGAACCCCAGGCGGAAGCCGAAGCCCAGCGCCTTTGAAGTTTCGCCCTGGAAGTTAAAAGAGGAATCCGTAAGGTTAAGTTTCTCGATGGCCGTCTTCAGGGCGGTATAATCCGTGGTGCTTACCGGGTAGAAACCCGCAAAAACCACCGGGTTCACCTCCTTGTAGCCGGCCAGCGGCTCGGCGACGGGCCTGCCTTTCTCGAACATGGTGTCGCCCATCTTTATTTCGTGGATATCCCTGATACCGGCCACGATATAGCCCACTTCCCCGGTCTTTATGGAGCCGGCCTTCACCAGTTTCGGCGTAAGATAGCCGACCTCTTCCACCTTGTAGCTGGCGCCGTTGGAGTAGAACGAAATGTATTTGCCGACCGAGATCTCCCCGTCTACCACCCGGGTAAAGATTATAACGCCTTTATAGACGTCGTAGAAAGAGTCGAATACAAGGGCTTTGAACGGTTTGCCGGGGTCGCCCGCGGGCCCGGGGATCTCTTTTATCACGCGCTCCAGCACCTCGCGGGTACCACGGCCGTCTTTGGCGCTTATGCGGGAGGAGTCCCTGGGGTCTTTAAGCACCTCCCAGATCTGTTCTTCGGTCGCGTCGGGGTCGGCGTGCTCAAGATCGATTTTATTGATGACGGGAATTATGGTCAGCCCGAGCGTCTGCGCCAGGTGCGCGTGGGCTAGCGTCTGCGCCTCCACGCCCTGCGAGGCGTCCACCAGCAGTATGGCCCCTTCGCAGGCGGCCATGGCGCGCGAGACTTCGTAGGAAAAGTCCACGTGGCCCGGGGTGTCTATGAGGTTAAGGATATAATCCTGGCCGTCCGCTTCGGACTTGTAGAGCATCCTGACGGCCTTGGCTTTTATGGTTATGCCGCGCTCACGCTCCAGCTCCATGCCGTCCAGGAACTGCTCTTTCATCTGCCTGTCCGGAACGGTGTTGGTAAGCTGTATAAAACGGTCCGCCAGCGTGGATTTACCGTGGTCGATATGGGCGATGATGGAAAAATTACGTATATTCATAAAGTCGTACAGTGTGAAGCGTAAAGAGCAAAGCTTAAAGAGCCATAAAGAACTCCTGAAAAATTCTTTACGCTTTCCGCTCCGCGCTTCCCGGTCATTTCACCTCTTCCTCCACCAGGCGGCGTATTTCGTCGGCGGTAGGGAGCCCCAGCGCGCTCTGGGCCAGCCCGGAGAATTTCTCGAAGTTCATGGCCCGCACCGAGTGCTTGGCGCGCAGGTACATCTTGGCCGGCACGGACAGCACGTCCACGCCCAGCCCAACCAGCAGCGGGATGGCGAACGGGTCGGAGGCCATTTCGCCGCAGACGGACACCGGCTTGCCTTTCTTGTGCGCGGTCTGCACCACCAGGTTTATAAGCCGCAGCACCGCCGGGTGGAAGGGCTCATAGAGCTCCGACACGTACTGGTTTATGCGGTCCACGGCCAGCGTGTACTGCACCAGGTCGTTGGTGCCGATGGAAACGAAGTCGATGTCGCCCAGCAGGGAGTCGAGGATGATCGCGGCAGCGGGGATCTCTACCATCACGCCGAGTTCCGGCACGTGCTTAACCTGGAACCCCTCTTCCGCCAGCTCCGTCTTCACTTCCTGCGCCACTTTCTTGACCGTAACCAGTTCGTCGGCGGAGGAGAGCATCGGGATCATGATCTTTATGTTCCCGGCGGTATTCGCCTTGTAGATGGCGCGCAGCTGCGTCTTGAGGAGGTCGGGGTATTTTATGAAGAGCCTGATGCCGCGGAACCCCATAAAGGGGTTGCGCTCGTCCTTAAGCCCCTTTATCCCCAGCTGCGTGGCGCGGTCGCCGCCGATATCGGCGGTGCGGATGGTAAGCGGGATGCCGGGGGCCGCCGCCGCCACGGCGGAGTAGGCCTTAAGCTGCTCCTCTTCCGAAGGAACGGAGTCGCGGTTCATATAAATGGATTCCGTGCGGTAAAGGCCCACGCCTTCGGCTTTTACGGCGGCAAGTTCGTGCGCGTCCGCGGAAGAGTCCAGGTTCACCATAAGGCTTATCTTGTGCCCGTCGCGCGTGGTGGCGGGCAGGCCTTTCAGGCGGTGGAAGAAGATCTCCTGCTTCTGCAGCTCCTCTTTGCGCGCCTTGTATTTCTCTATTATTTCAGGAGAGGGCGAGATAATGACCATGCCCTGTTCGCCGTCCACTATCAGCGTGTCCCCGCTTTGTATCTGCCGGCTGATATCGGACAAGCCCACCACCGCCGGGATCCCCATGCTCTGGGCGAAGATGGAGGTGTGGCTGGACTTCGAGCCCAGATCGGTGCAGAAACCCAGCACCTTGTTTGACTCGCGGATGTGCAGGGTGTCGGACGGATAGAGGCTGTGCGCCACTATTATCACCGGCTCTTTCAGATCTTTCAGCGACACCTTTTCGCTTTTAACCAGGTTCGCTATTATTTTTTTGCCCACGTCAAAAACGTCGTGCTTGCGCTCGTGGAAGAATTCGTCGTCTATTTTCTCGAACTGTTCCTCGGCCTGGTCCAGTATCTCGGAGAGCGCGAACTCCGCGTTAATTCCCTTGGACATTATCAACCTGGGAACTTCCTTGGTGATCAGCGGGTCCTGCAGTATAAGGTGGTGCGCGTCTATGAGCTTGGCGTGATTTTTGCCCAGCACGGTAAGTATTTTACTCCGTATGGCGTCCAGGTCCAGTTTGGTCTTATCCAGCGCTTCCTTGAAGCGCTTGACCTCGGCCTTCAGCTTTTCAGGCGGGATCTCTTTCTGCTCTATGAGGATGTTTTCCTCTTTTACTATATGCGCCTTGCCTATGGCTATGCCAAGGCTCGCAGCTATCCCTTTTTTTATAAGCATAAATAGCTCCGCTTAGTCTTCGTCGAATTTCTTCGCGAAAAGTTCTTCTATAGCGCGCACCGCTTCGGCCTCGTCTTTGCCATTAGCCGTCACCCCTATAACGCTGCCCTTGCCGGCCGCAAGCGTCATTATTCCCATGATGCTCTTGGCGTTAACCTCCATGCCGTCTTTCACCAGTTTAATGTCGCAGATAAACCTGGAGGAGGTGTTGGCTATCATGCCCGCCGGGCGCGCGTGGATGCCCAGCTCGTTTATTATGGTTATCTCTCTTTTTATCATAGGTATTGCTTTAAAGACTCCAACTTAAAAACGCTGAAGAACAATATGGACACCACAAGCAGCAGGCCGGCCGAAAAGAAAATGGAACGCCCGAAAGCGCGGGAAACGCGGTGCAGCACAAGCACGGCCAGCGGCAGCCCAAGCCTGAACGGCAGGTCCGCGCTTAAGGGGAAACCGACATTAAGCCCTACAAGCAGCCCGAAAGCGAGGAGGGCGATGGTCACCGACATGGCAAATCCCGCGGTACTAAGCCACCTTATTATCCCGCCCCAGTTGGCGGAGTCCAAACCGCAGGCGGACGAGCCTCCGCAGCTGTAGCCCGCCAGCAGCCCTTTCCAGCGCCAGTAAACGGAGAAAGCAGAATACACGGCGATGCCCGAAAGCGGGCCGGCCAGCAGCAGGGCCGTGGAAGGCCTGTCGTTAAAACCGGTAAAAAGCCAGCCGTAGAACCCGCCTATAGCCCAGACCAGCAGGCAGAGCTGGGTCGTTATGGGTTTAAGCCGGCCCCAGAAGATCCTGTCGCCGATAGAGGCAAAACTGGACGCCAGCGCCTGCTTAACCCCCGGCATGGTCTTAAGCTCGGCCTCGGGGTCGGGGGCCGCGGCCGCGCCCTCCTCTATGCGCACGATATTCCCCAGCACAAAGGCGGCCATGTAAGGCTGTGTATTGAAAATCTGCAGGTGCCGCAGCAGGGCGGCTTTAAGTTTGCCCTTATCCGGACAGATGCGTTCAAGCGCCGGCTGCAGCGAAAAAGCAAAACCCAGGTTCTGGAACCTTTCATAGTTCCAGCCAGCCTGGATGAAAAACGACCTTAAAAATATCTTAAAAAACATATAAATTCTTAACGCCTGCAAACTCCTGGGGCTGTCACCTCAGCCTTTCTTATACACCTGCGTCCTGAACCTGAAATAAAGGCCGGAAAGCCCCAACCAGGGCATGAACGAATAAGCTAAAGCCGCCCCGGGGTAGATACGGCAGATCCCGGGCAGGGCGGCCGCCGCCGCAGCACAGGCCGTAACCGCCAGCACATAAGCGCCTAAGGCCGCGTTCTCCGCCAGCATGGCTTTAGCAAGCCAGCGGTGGAGCACAAAATCCCCGTTCCTGACCTGTTCCTCTACGGCGGCGTTCCAGACCGAACGCGAGGCCCTCAGGCGCGATTCAAGCGGCCCGTAAAATGCCCCGGCGGCAAGCCCCGCGAAGAAGGAAAGCCCCTGGGGAAGGCCGCCGGCGGAATGCGCAAGCACTCCCACGGCCGCGGCTACGGTCCCGTTGGGCGGAACAACCCCGCCCACCGGGATAAAATCGATATAAAGCAGCTCGAGCAATATCCCCAGGCGCGCGCCCTCAAGCGGGCAGCCGTTGAGCCAGCCAAGCGCCACGCCGACAAAAGCCGGGCGCGAAAGAAGGAACTGCCCGGCCTGCACAGCGTCCAGCCCGAGGAGGCCGGCCAGGGCGCTGGAAATTATTGTTTTAAGAAGCATCGTCACAGCGGCCTCGCGTCCGCGGTCTTTGTGTTGGCCGGCGGGCCACGCTACGCTATCGCCGCCATCAGATTCAACGGGGTGTCCGAGGGCACGCCCCTGCCTTCTATTTTCACTCCGGCCGCGGAAAGCGCTTTAAGCGCCGCGCAGTCGGCTTCGTTCAGAAAAATCGCCTTACCGATGGAAAAATTTTTCCCGGCGGAATAATGCATGCCGCCTATATTAAGCTCCGGTATTTTCACGCCCTTAGCCAGCAGGGCCCGGGCCTCTCCGAGGCCCGGGAGAAGCAGGAGCACCTTCTTCCCCGATCTCTCCGCTTCCGGCAGGTAAACCGCAGCCTCGTCCACCGTCATTATTTTCAGGTCCACGCCTTCGGGCGTGGCAAAACGCATGATAGTGCGGCGCATCTCGTCCCCGGCTATCTCGTCCGACACCACGGCCAGTTCTTCGGCGCGGAGGTGCGGCACCCAGCCTTCCACGACCTGGCCGTGCACCAGCCTGTCGTCAACCCTGTAGAGAATAATCATTGTTGCGGGTCCTCACTTTTTAATCAGGAGGCTTTTCACTTCACAGATAGCCTTGCGGCCGTCCACCATGATCTTTTCGACAAGCCGGTCGAAATCCAGGGACTGCCTGTAGGCGAAAGCGGAAGTCATCATGTTTATATTGACTCCGCAGATAACGGCGCTTTCTTCTATGTCTTTGGCCATCGGCAGCACCACGTTCATGGGCGTGCCGCCCGGCATATCTATGAGAAAAACAAGGCCGTCGGCGGAGCGCATTTCCTCTATGGCGCCGGCCACGGCCTCTTTTACCTTCTCCAGCGTCATGCGGGGAGAAATTGAAACATTTTTAAGCCCGGCGGGCTGCACCCCTACTATTCCTTCGGCCGCCTCTATAAGATACGCGCCGAATTCACCGTGGGTAAGAACGATTATATTTATCATGGAACCAGGACCCCATCCTTCATCTTTCAGCCTTTATTTGCGGATATCCCTATGGTACTCGGAAACGGAAAAACCGCCGGCCGCAAGTTTTTTAACTATTTCCCCGGCGATATAGACGCTGCGGTGGCGGCCGCCCGTACAGCCGATGGCTATGGTAAGGTAGGACTTCCCCTCCTTCACGTAAAGCGGCAGCAGGTCTTTTATCTGCCTGGTATAATTCTTAAGGAAGCCGCGGAAGCCCGGCTTGCCCCTGAGGTAGCGGCCCACCGGTGCGTCCAGCCCGGTCTTAGCCCTGAGCGAGGCCACGTAATACGGGTTGGGCAGGAAGCGCACATCCATTACGATATCGGCGTCCAGCGGGATGCCGTACTTATAACCGAATGAAATAACAGAAAGCTTCATCTCCGCCGTGCGCCTGAGCTCGAGCATGCCGGAGAGAGTTTCCTTCAGTTCTCCCAGCGTAAGCTTCGAGGTGTCTATAACCCTGTTGGCGCGGGCCTTGAGCTCGCAGAGGATGTGGCGCTCTTCTTTTACGGCCGCCGCGATATTCTTGCCGAGCGGGTGGCGGTGGCGCGTCTCGGAGAAGCGCTGCATCAGCACGGAGTCGGCGGCGTCCAGGAAGATCACCCGGCAGTCCAGGCCCAGCTTGCCCAGGTTATCCAGCGTGCGCACGAAATCCTTGAAGAACCGCCCCTCGCGGATGTCTATGCCCAGGGCGACGTTCCGAAGGTAGCGGCGCGAATTTATAAGCCCCGCGAACTCCGGGATAAGGGTTATGGGCAGGTTGTCAACGCAGTAAAAGCCCAGGTCCTCGAAGGACTTCAGGGCCTGGCTCTTGCCGGCCCCGGACATCCCCGTAATTATGAAAATCTTTCCTTTAGCTTTTATTTTTCCCATGGCGGACTTTATTTTTTCCCCATTTCCCTGATAAGGCCCTCGTTAAATTTCTTGGCGACAAAATAACCCTGGTTCTTAAGGCGCTGGTTAAGCGCGGCCACTTCTATGAGAACGGCAAGATTCCTGCCGGGAGTGACCGGCAGCCTCAGCGAGGAAACAGGCACGTCCAGGATATTAACCTCGGCCGCCGCCAGCCCCGTGCGGTCATAGTTGCCCAGCGAGCCTGAAGTCACGCTTTCCAGCTTCACGTGCATTTCTATCAGCGACTGGTCCATAATGGACCCGATGCCGAAGAGGAGTTCAACGTCGATAATGCCCAGCCCGCGCACTTCCATGTAATGCTTTATGTTCTTGGGCGAATTGCCCACCAGCATGTAGCCTATGCGCCGCTTCACCTCGACCACGTCGTCGGCGATAAGGATGTGCCCGCGCTTTAAAAGCTCCAGAGCGCATTCGGACTTGCCGACGCCGGAGTCGCCCTGTATCAGCACGCCCAGCCCGTAGACGTTAACCAGCACGCCGTGCACGTAGGTGATGGCAGCCAGCTGGTCGTCCAGGTAAATGGTGAGCTCGCGGATAAAAGCGGAGGTGTCTTCGCTGGTGACCAGCAGCGGGATACCGGCCTTGGCGCAGGCCTGTTTTATCACCGGCAGCGGTTTAACGCCGCCGGTCACTATCACGCAGGGGATGTCCGGCGCCGAGAACATTTTCTGCAGATTGGCCAGGACCTTGCGCGAATCCTCTTTCTGGCAGTAGGCGTACTCACCCTGGCCTATTATCTGTATGCGCTCCGAGCGGAACTGCTCCATGTGCCCGGCGATGGCCAGCCCCGGCCGGTTTATCTCGCTGACGACCACCCGGCGGCCCAGATCCTTCTTGCCCGACGCGGACTTAAGCCCCAGGACTTTGCCCCTGTGCTTAAGGAGTTCCCGTACAGTAATTGACTTGCCTTCTTTTTTAGCCGGCTGGGACATGGAGTTGCCTGGAACGGTTATTTCTTAACGGGCTGCAGCAGGCCGTAGGTGCTGTCCAGCCGCTTAAAAACCACCTGCAGCTGCTTGGAGCCTTTCTCCATGTACAGCCAGAAGTTAAAACCGAGCTTTTCCATTTCCATCACAGCCTCTTCCCTGTTCATGGGCTTCAAGGGCACGTCTTTAACCACGGAGAAGCGTATTTCCGGGCCCACCAGGGTGGTAAATTCGCCCAGGTCCACGGATTCGGCAGCGTGGTGGTCGGTAAAGCGCTCCTTGTACTTCTTGATCTGAATCTCTATTTTATCCATGGCCTTGTCTATGGCGGAGTACATCTCGTCGGATTCGGCCGCGGCCTTCATGGTCTGGTGGCCGGCGTGCACTACCACTTCCGCGGAATGTATCTTCTTTTCCACGCCCACGATGACCTGCGCCCAGACTATGTTGTCCAGGTACTCATGCAGTTTCGAAAGCTTGGTTTCTATGAAGTCTTTTACCGGCTTGGTCATCTTCAGTTTGCGGGCTACTATATGTATTCTCATCGTATCCTCCATAAGCTGTGTCTAAAACTAAAACAAGGCCATTCCCCCCTTACAAAGCGGGAATGTCTTGTTAATCATATTTTATTACATTTCCGCGCGGGTTGGGGGACGAATCTTTAAGAGGCCTGCGAATCGGGGAGCGAATGCCGGAAAACGCTTATTTAAACGAATCAATCTTTATTTTTCCAATTCGCGGCCTTTAAAGCGGCTTCGGCCGGGTGACTATCCGCGCAGACCTGTGCTATCATTATCGCATGCGAATAGAAGCCAGGGGGCTGGTCAAGATCTTCCCCGCGCCGGTTTTGAGCGGCGGGGCGCCGCTGCGCGCCCTGGACGGGATAACTATTGAAGCCGGGCCGGGCGTAACCGGCCTGGAAGGCCCCAACGGCTGCGGCAAAACCACGCTTTTAAAGACCCTGGCCGGGATATTAGAGCCTGACGGCGGGCAGCTAACGGCCTGCGGCGAGGCCGCCGGGGCGGGGCGACTCAGGGAATTTTCAGCCTATTGCCCGGCAAACCCGCGCGCCTTCTATTTCCGGCTGAGCGCAGGCGAGAACCTGCGTTTTTTCGGGGCACTGGCCGGCCTGAGCCCGGAGCAGGCCGCCGAACGCGCGGGCGCGCTGGCGCTGCGCCTCGGTCTTTCAGCCGCGGACCTTGGCCGCCGTTTTGACAGGCTTTCGGAAGGCAATATGCAGAAAGTGTCGCTGATAAGGGCCTTCTCGCGCCGGGCCGGGGTTTTGCTGCTGGACGAACCTTCCCGCGGGCTGGACAAAGACTCAGTTCTCGGCCTTGTGGAATTGATAGCCGAAACCGGCAGGAGTTCAACGGTGCTGGTCTCCAGCCACAGCCATGAACTGCTGCGCGAAACTGCAGGCAGGATAATCACTTTAGAAGGCGGGAAAATCAAGAATGGGGAAAAATAGCCGAAAAGAAGCACAAGAGGCGCAAGAAAAAAGCGCAGTCTGCCTGGGCGGCCGGAACGCAAAACGCGCTAGGAGCCTGTCCGACATAAGGCTTTCATGACGAAATTGCCGATTTTGGAGCCGAGCCGAAGCGACGCGGAACGAGCACCCTCGACGGAGGTTGTAAGTCGAGCGCCGCGAAGGCGCAGGACAAAAGCGGCAATTACAGGCGAAATCGCTTATGTCGGACAGGCTCCTAGGCCACACCGTGGCCCCGCTCCGTGTTCGCCCGCGGGGCTATGCAACCGGCGGGCTCTCCGAGGGTTTTGCTAACCCGGCCGCCCAGGCAGCCTATTGCTCTCATTAGGCAATTTTCAAGAAGAATAAAACGATGAAACCAGTTCTTATTATACTTGCTTTCATCCGCAGGGATTTCCTGGCGGAGCGCAGCTACAGGCTTTCTTTCGCGCTGGGCGCGCTGGCCACGCTCGCCAACCTGGCGGTCTTCTACTTTATCGGCAGGCTTTTCGGCGGCAGTCTGGCCGCGGGCCTGGCGCCTTTCGGCGCGGATTACTTCGCCTACGTTTTCACCGCCCTGGCTTTTTTCGGCTATATCGGCACCGGGGCGGGCTCTTACTCCGGGTGTTTGCGCCTGGAACAGACCCAGGGCACGCTCGAAGCGGCCCTCTCCACGCCGCTCGGCGTGCTGCCGCTGCTGGCCGCCATGTCGGCCTGGAATTTCCTGTCCGCCAGTTTTGAACTGATAATTTACGCGCTGGCGGGAATCTTTGTTTTCAAGGTGGACCTCTCCGCGGCTGACTGGCCGGCGGCGGGGCTGGTGTTCGTGCTGTCGGCGGCCTGTTTCGCGGCGCTCGGCATCATCTCTTCCTGTTTTGTAATGCTGTTCAAGCGCGGCAACCCGGTAGCCTGGCTGCTTAACAACTTCGAGGGACTGCTGGGCGGGGTTTATTTCCCGGCGGCGGTACTGCCGGGCTGGCTGCTGGCTGTTTCGAACCTGCTGCCCGTCACCTACGCGGTGCGGTCTTTCCAGCTGGCCCTGCATAAAGGCGCGGGCCTGGCCGCCATCGGCCACGACCTGCTTATACTGACGATCTTCGACATTATCCTGATACCGGCCAGCGTCTGGTTCTTCTCGCTGGCAGTCAGGCGCGCCCGCCGCGCGGGCACGCTGGGCGAATACTAACCTTATTTTACCGCGAAAACGTAATGCGAACTGAGCGGGGCTTTTGCCGAGAAGGGGCAGACCCCGGCCGCGCATTCGCCTTTTATCAGCTCCGCCTTACGCCAACCCCCGGAAACCCTGTAGAATAAATCCGTTTTTTTGTCCTTTACTTTTTCCTCCGGGAATTTAAAATTCAAATCCAGGCCGCCAGAAACGCCGCCGAAGCCGGCGCCCAGCTGCAAGGCGTCAACCTGCGAGTAACCGGCAGGCAGGCCCGCGGCCAGACCCGCCGGGAGCGCGCCCTCTAGCACTTCCACGGGGATATCCCCGCCACCGCGCTGGCGGGTCCTGAAAGCCAGCCGGACGGCGGCGGCCTGTTCGGAAACCGCCTCTACGGCGTAATCGATCCCGCGCGGGGAGATCTTAAGCGCTTTCTTTGACACGGTATAGTTAAAAAGGCTTGCCCCTTCCAGCTTGTCGGCGGCCGGAACGGATTGCTCCGGGCGCACCGGCTGGGCCGCCGCCGGCACCGGGAACCTGTAAGCCAGGGAAATGCGGTGGGTCACGCCGAGATCCCCGAACGGGGAAAAAGCGTAGTCGAAACTGAACTGGCTGTAAGCGAAACCAAGACCCGCCGAAAAACCGGAGAAGGCGCCCAACTCATTGCCGTGCTGACGGTAGCGGTAGCCAGCCCTGAGGAAAAGCCGGTTGGCCAGGGGGTGCTCGAGCCCGAGGGCCAGGGATGGATAATTATCCACGGGTTTATACAGGTCCAGGGCCAACAGAAGGCCCCTTTCATAAAGGCGGTGGCTCAAGCCGGCCCGGAAAACAAGCGGCAGGTCGAAGCGCCGGCTGTTGAATTTTACGCCGGGGCCCAGGTTCTGCACGGCGAAGCCGCCGGTGAACTGCCGGTCCAGCCAGGCGAAGTCGTACTGCGCCCCGAGGTCCAGCGCCGCGGTGTTCCCTGAGTCGTTGTCTATGCTCTGCCGGATAAATTTAAGGGCGGCGCCCAGCCGCAGGTCCCGGCTATAGTTGAACCCATAGGCCCCGGAAAAGGCCAGGTCGTAAGCGCCGAATTTGCCTTCCACCGGGGAGATGGCGCCGAAGGCCTCGTTGAGCCCGCTTCTGCGCTCAAGGTCACTGGGAGTAGAAAGGTAGTTGAACCCGAGGCCGAACCCGCCGTCCTCAAAACGGCTGCCTTTAAGAAATCCTATTTTCTCTCCCGGCAGGGTGAAGCCGAAATACTCCTGTTTCAAACCTTCGAAATAGTCGTTATGAGTGAAGGCCAGACCGGTACCAAGCGGCTGGGCAAGCCCCGCGGGGTTCCAGTATACGGCGTAAGCGTCGTCGGAGAGGGCGGCGTAGGCCCCGCCCATGGCCACAGCGCGCGCGCCCACTCCTATCTTAAGGAAGGAAGCCGAAGTGGTGCCGGCGGAAGGGTAGATACTGGCCGCGTGAGCCGGAAAGCGTAAAGCGCAAAGAGTAAAGAGCAGGAGCAGCGCCGGCAGCATACGGCGGCCGGAGCCCCCCCCTACTGTAAACCATCCTGTAACGCTTTTCATAAGACCATCTCCTGCCTTGAAACTCTTCCCGCTTTGCCCCTTCCGGTTGACGCTCAATGTATTATCGCCAGTTTCTTCGTTACGGCCTTGGTGCCGGAGGCGCTCTTGGCCTCAAGGCGGTACACGTAAACTCCGCTGGCCACGTTTTTCACATGCCAGCTTACCTCTGAAGTACCGCCGGCGTCGGCAAGGCCCACGGTTTTCTCAAGCCTGGCCACTTTTTCCCCGGCCACGTCATAGACGTCTATGGTCACCGCGGCCTGGTAGTTCACCCTGAACTTGAAGGTGAGATAGTCGCCTTTCGCCGGGTTAGGATAGGTATAGACCTCTTCGGATTCGAATAAGGCTCCTGAAGGCACATAGCCCATCAGAGAATACGTGGAAAAATGGGCAACCTCGGCGCTTACCTTGCGCAGGCCCGGCAGCACCCGGGAGCTGGCGACTCGCGTCCAGCGCTGCCCCTCAAGCAGGTACATGCGCAGGCTTTCCTCCGGCATAGAGACGATTTCGGCCGGGGTATAAGGCAGGGAGATAACTGCGTTCTTGAGCAGGTGGGTTCCGGTTTTTTCAAACTTCACCTCATATATTATCCCGGTAGGCTTCGCCCCCCCGGTGTCCGCGCTGGCGCTCGCGGAAGTCCCGAAGAAGTCGGTCTTTTCCCTGCGCACGATGAGTATGCTGTCGCTATCGGAGGCGGCATCCGGGGGAATGCTTACCTCCGCCCCGTCCGGCAGCCTGTCCGTTCCACCGGTGGATTTATCGAGGAAACGCCAGTTGTCCGCGGAGATTCCCCAGGCCTCCGCCGTCATGGTCGACAGGTTGGTGCTGTCAAAAGCCGCCACGGCGTAGTAAAACTTAAGGTTCTCCGGGGCGCCCGTATCCACATAGACCGCGGTACCGGCCGGGACCTCGGCATAAGGAGTCCCGGAGGCGGAAATGCCGGAGGAGGCGGAACGGAATATTTTATATCCGTAGACGTCGCGCGCCCCCGCGTAGTCGTCAAAAGACAGTCCCCAGTTCAGCACCAGCGCCCCCCCGTGGTCGCCGGGTTTGTCGGAAACCACCAGGTCCGAAGGGGCGGCGGGCGGCATATAGTCGGGGGTAGCATAAGCGGAAACGGAGGAGGAAGCGGCGGAATAGCTGGGCTTCCCGTCGTCATAGGCCTCGACCATAAGATAATAGGTGACGCCGCCGAAAAGGCGGGAAACCGCCTCTCGCTCCGGAGTGCCGTACGGCCCCGCGACTGCGCGGCTGCTTTTCCAGACCCGCCCCGAAGCCCAAACCGAAGCGGAGTAGGTAGCGTAGCGTATCTCGTAGCCGGAGGCCGCCCCGACTATGCCGTCGTCGCCGGTGGCCGTCCAGGCCAGGTCCACGCTGCCCGCGGCCGCCCCGGGCGCGGCGGAGAGGCCGGTCACGGCCGCCGGGGGTATAATATCGGCGGACGGGTTATTATCCGCAGAAACCGCGGAGGCCTGCCCGGAAAGGACCGACTCGCTGTAGCCGTCAAAGGCGCTCACGCCGTAGGTGAAGCGGGAGCCGGTAGCCGCGGCCGCGTCGAGATAGGTGAGGGACGGCGTGCTGACCTGCGCCAGGTAAGCAAGGCCGCCGCCGTAGGGCGCGCGGTAGACGCGGTAAGCCGTTACCCAGGCGGAAGGCGAGGCGGCCCAGTTAAGAAGTATCTTGTTGCCGCTGTCCCCCGGGTTATCGGCCGCGTTAAGCCCGGCAGGGGGCTGGGGGAGATGATTAACCCTTACCACGTTCCTGGCCTCGGCCAGGTGTCCTGACGGCGAAGACTCCGTAGCCCTGAGGCGCAGGGTATAAAGCCCGTTCGGCAGATCCGACACTTTCCAGTTCCCAAGCGGCCCGCCTGAGATCTCAGAGACCGCGGGGCTGGAGAACACGAGGGTCCAGCCGCCGGGATTTTCTCCCGCCCCGTAATCCAGCGTATAACCGGTAAGGAAGGAATCGTCCTTAAGGGAGCCGCTGACGGGAACCGTCCCGTCGACCAGGCCATAGTTCCCCGGAGAGGATATAGCCGTTATGAACGCGGCCTTATACCCTATAATGCTGCCGCCCATTACCCCGACATAGACGAACCCGTTCGAAACCGCCGGAGAAGAATAGGCCGAGGAGGAGACCGGGATCTCCTGGAGCTGCGCCCCGGAAGAGCTTACGGCCACTACGCGGGCGTCCACCGTGCCAAGGTACATCACCTCGTTGGCCATGGCTGGCGAAGAAACCAGGCCGAATGAAACGGTATTACCGGCAGTAGGAGAGCTGAAAATCAGGTCGTCCATAGAAGAGGGGTCGAAAGCGTAGATGGTATGCGGCAGCGAACCGGCGCCGGCGAAGACGGCATAGGGCGAAACTACCGGAGAGGTAACCTCGTTCTCGCTGGCCCTCGGGTTAGAATATATATCCAGGATCTTGGCAAAAGGGGAACTGGCGGCGGCCAGGGAACCGTCCGAAGAGAGCAGGCGCAGGATCTTGCGCTCGTCGTGTCCGGGCAGGGCGTAAAGGGACCCGCCAAGGACCGCGGCAGCGTTGGGACCAAAACTGCCTATCGTCTGAGAATAACCCGGAGTTCCCCACCGGTCCTTCCCGCTGACCGCGTCCACGGCGTAAAGCCTGCCGTCGTTAGAGCCGAAATAGATATATACGCCGTCGGTGGAGGGAGCGGATTCCACGGGCTGGGCGGCCTGCTTTTCCCAGAGCAGCGCGCCGGTGGCGGCGCTGAAAGCCCTGAGCTTTTTAACCGGGGCGCCGCAGCCCGCGTAAACGCGCCCGTTAAAAGCCAGCGGGCTTGAAGCCGAGGGCGCGCCGAGTTCGGCCTGCCAGAGCAGGGCCCCGGTGAGCCGGTTAAAAGCGTAAAGCCTGGAATCACGGCCGGCCGCGAAAACGCGGTCCTCTAAAACCGCGGGAGAGGCGTCCACCCAGCCGTCGGTAGAGTAATCCCAGATCAGTTCCCCGGTGAGGGCGTTCAGCGCGTAAATGCTGCCTGAGCGGGCGGTGGCATAAACTATCCCGCCATAAACCACCGGGCCGGACACCACGTCGCCCTGAACCTGGAATTCCCATTTTTTTATAAGCGGCGGGTAAGCCTGCTCGTAAGTAAAACCCGTGCGCCCGGAGTTGCCGCGGAAGAGCGGCCAATCCGCGGCGGCAGCCGGAAACAGGGAAGCGGAAAGCGGGAACAGTAAAAACAGGGCGGCCAGGACCGCCTGCCGGGCGGAATTACTAGTGTTATTTTTTATCCGGTCTTTTTCCATAACGGAACTCTCCGAGCTTAAAGCTCTTCTACGCTCCCCGCTTCCTGCCCTGCGTCTTCTGTTCAAGGGCCGATGTACAAAACGTATGTCTTGCCGTCCCCGGAACCGACCATCAGAGTAAAGGTGGTGAAAGGGTCTATAACCAGGTCCGCGCGCACAGGGCCGCCGGTAGCCACCGGCCAACCGTCGCGCAACTGGCCGGTATTGGCGTCCACGGCGTAAATATTGCCGTCATCGCAGCCGAAGTACGCGTAATCCTGCCAGACCCCGGCGATCATGCCGGAACTAACGACCACCGGTGAAGACCTTATGGCCCCGCCGGCGCGGAAAAGAAGCCCGCCGGTTCCCGAAGACGCATTCACTTTGTAAAGTCCGCCGGCGTCGTTGCCGAAGAACACGTACGTGTTCCCGTCGGCGAGAGCCGAGAGGAACGGCGACGTGCGGATAGGCGCACCGGAATTAAAATCCGACCAGTGCGGGGGCAGCGTCGTAAGGTTGGCCGAGGTCCTGGCGTAGAGCTTTTTGTCCGTAGAGGTGACATACAGGTTGTTCCCGCCCAGGTAGGCCGCCTCCGCGTACGGCGAGGACTGGATGGCCCCGCCTGTCTGCAAAGTGCTAGTCACAACGCCGTCCGAAGTCCTGAAGCGCAAGACATTACCGTCCATAAGGCCCGCCCAGGAAGCGTTCACGCCCGGGGTACGGTCGTCCAGCGCCAGCGTGCCGGAAACGGCGGCCGTGAACCCGGCGTCGTAAGTCCAGCCGGCGCAGTCGGAGCCGTCGCCTTTATTAAGACAGTAGACCCTGGCATCGGAAGCGCCGAGGTAGAGTTTATCTCCCGAATCCACCAGGTTTGAATCCACCGGCACGCCGAGCTGCCGCTTCCAGACCTGCTGGGCGGAGAAATTATTGTCGCGCAGTTTGTAGACGTCGCCGTTGCCGGCGGCAAAATACAGGTAGACGCCGGCGGACTCCACCAGCATCAGGGGACTGGTTTTAACAGGCGCCAGCGGGGAAGTCTTGAAAGTCCACTTGGGGTTGCCGGCGGCCGTCACGGCGCGCAGGTTCCCGTCGAGCGCGGCGATATACACCGAGGGCGTTATAGAAGGCGCCCCGTCTCCGTCGTAGTAATCAAGCAGAGAAACTATCCCGGCCTGCGCCCCAGCGTCATAAGGCCACGAAGTGCCCGCCGGCGGCGCCGCCGGCACTATAATGGTGGTGGAATCAGTCTGCACGGCCGCGCCGTAGGCGAAAGCCTGCGGCTCCGCGCTGGGCGAGTCGCGCAGGACCACGCCGGCCGCGGGATCCAGACTTACCCGGAAAGTGTTCGGGGCCTGGGTGGAGGCGTACTGCGCGGCCTCAAAAACCACATAGTAGGCGGCGGTGGAAGCGGCCTGGGTCTGCGCGGCGGCGGGCACGGCTACGGACAAGGTCAGCGCGCCGGACCCGTCCAGCGTTATATCCGGGTTCTGCAGAGAAACGGCCACCTGCTCGTCGATGCCGGATTCGTAAACTCCGCTCAAGCCCACGGCTGAATCCTTCACTAGGGAAATGCTCCGGAACAGGTTCCTGGCCTCTGCGGTGCTGAGAGGGGCAATAAGGTCGGCGCTGGAGATCCGGACCGTGATGCTGGCAAGTTCGACCGAATTGTAGCCGGCCGGGCTGTTGTTCTGCACGTCCAGCCGCACCACGGCCGCCGCCGCCTGCTCGCCGAGGCGCTGCGGCGCCGCTGCCGCGGCGTTGACCGCGTGGACGGAGGCATCGTAGGTGAGGCCCGCGCGCTCTGTCTGCCGGGCGGAAACGGATCCCGTGTCGCTGTTCAATATCAGTTTATATAAGGCGCCGTTCACGAGCGGCCTGCCATCCTGGTCCTGGAAAGACATACCGTACTGTGAAGTGGCCTGCTCGGCCATTGTATCGGCCAGGTTGAAGCCGATGTTTTCCAACCTGTAGATATGCGGGGAATAAGGGTCGGCCGTACCGCCGGTGCGCGTAAAGACCATATTATTCCCGGTACCCCAGGTAGACGCGGCCCCGAGGGTCAGGCGCAGCGGGAAGCGCGCCGGCAGTATCTGGGAGGCGGCGGGGTAAGAGAGGGCGTTCGCCGCGGCCAGGCCCGCGCCGTTATTGCGCGAGGCCGGGGTGGAGGAGGCCTCTACCGCGAAATCGGCGGAATTATAGCCGGTATCGGAACCTTCCGCCGGAGTTCTGCCTATGGAGTAGGAGGCGTTGGCCGGCGCCCAGTCCGCGGCGCTGACCAGGGCGGCTTTATAATCGCGCAGGGAATAGGCGGCCCCCGATTGCCAGACCACGCGGTCCACCGCCTGACCGGCGGCGTTTTCCAGCACCACGAAGTCCCCGGCGGCGGACAGGCCGGACGGACCGAACACGGAAGCGTACGGCAGCGCCTCGTCGCTTACCGCCGACTGGTCGATGAGCGCGTAAGAGCCGGCGTAGATCTTGCGGGTGAAACGGAACCTCCCGTTATAAGAACCGCGCAGGGAATAACCGGCAAGCGTAGGCGAGGAGGTCCCCTTGTTATAGAGTTCGATAAACTGCCCGGCCGGCGCGCCGTAGGAAATTTCATTTATCTTCACGGGGTCCGTGGCTATAGCGTTGGCGTAGCCCGGAGTTGGCGTCGGGTCGGCGTCGAAATAATCGGCGTTGCCGTCCGTTATCCTGGCGAAAGACCTGCCGGAGGACAGCGCCGGCCACTGCACGCGGTCCACCACGTTGCCGCCAGCGTCCTTAAGTATCACGTGGTAGCTCTGCGCGCCGTTCAGGTTATAGGACGGTACGATGAGGAAAGCAGCGTTGACGCTGCTCCTGTCCACCGCGGCCCCTGTCCAGGCCGTCACCTCAAGGCCGGGCAGAGCTATAGTCCCCTGATCGTAAACCAGCTTCCAGCCGGCCAGAGAGAAGGTAGAGGCGGTATTGTTGTATAGCTCTACCCAGTCGTCAGCGGCCGCAGCCCCGGACGGGTAAACCTCGTTTATGTACACGTTCGATATCTGCGGCTGCGCCGCGGCCTGGTTGGAGAGGGCGGAAATATTCCCGGCCTTGTCGCCGGTTTTTACGGCGAAATAATAGGTCTTGCCCGTATCCAGGCCGTACAGCACGCGCGCCTCGGGCTGGCCGGCCGCGGCCGGGCTCCAGGCCTGCGCGTAGGTGCTGGCCGCGCTGAACAGCGCGTCGGTGGTGATCTGGAACGTGGCGGACTTCACTACATAGTAACCGCCGTTATCATCTCCGGCGGCGCCGTCGTCCCCGGGGGCGGCCCAGGACAGCTGCACGGAGCCGCGCACCGGGCCGGCGGCCGCGGCGAGGCCGGCTATGGCAGCGGGCGGCTGCGTATCTTTCAGCACCTTGAAAGCGTCCACCAGCGTAGTGGTGCTGAAAGCGTTGTCGATGGCGCGCACGCTTATATAGTTGGTGCCGTTCCCGAGCAGGGCGAAGCTGAGCGCCCAGTTGGCCTGCGAAAGGGACCCCAGGGTACCGGAAGAAATAACCGTCCAGTCCAGGGTCTGGATGCCGGTCTGCGAGGGCCCGCTGGAGGCTGAGTATTCCAGGCTCCTCAGCTGCGAACCTCCCACGTCGGCGAAGTCCACGTCGTAACCGGGCCCCTGGTCCGAATTGTGCCACGCGGAATCGTACCCGGCGTCCAGGTTATTGGTGATGGTCGGGGGCACGGTATCCTTTTGGACGTTGAAAGCGTCCAGGATATAAGAAGAATAATTCCCGGCATTGTCGCGCGCCCGGACGGCCACGTAATTCTGGCCCTGCGGCAGCAGGTCGAAGGTACCCTGGGTAAGCGGCCAGTCGGCGGAATAGGAATCGGAGTTGATGCCGGAGACCTGGTCGGTCCAATCCTGCAGCAGCGTGCCGCCGCCGCCGGCCTGCGAGAAGATCCTGGTCTGGATGGACGCCAGGTGCGACCCGCCAGGATCCGTGGCGTCTATATTATAAGCAACGCGCGTATTGCACCAGTTGTCATCCCCCGGCTGGTTGTCTATGACCGTGGGCGGCACCGGGTCCTGCCTGTCGAAGGCCAGCGCCGCGGACTCGTGGTTGAAGTCGGACAGCGTCGTCGTGTGCTGGAAATTGGAGGAAGCGGTGGTGCCGGCCCAGGCCGAACCTCCCCACAGGGTGGTCTTAAGTATGCCCAGGGTATCGATGCCCATAGCCGTTATCTTGCTGGTATTAGGGTCGGGAACAAGCGCCAGCCAGTTTATATTCCCGGCGAAAGTGGTATTAGTGTTTACCGTAGCGCCCGAAAGCGTGGCCGGGGTCCAGGCGCCGTTAAGCCAGGTAGCGTAAGTCAGGCGCGTAGGATTGGCGGAGGTGACGGCCGCGGTCATGAACTTGCCGGACTGCGCCTCCCAGGCGGCGTCGGCGATGCGCGAGGCGTTGGCGCGCCCGGTGCCGGAAGTCGGTAGGGCCGACCAGGCCTCCACGGTAAGCGTAGGCCGCCAGATAGCCGCTGCCCAGGTGGAGGAGCCGTTTATGGAAGTCATTCCAAGGCGGTTCGTAGTAGGGTCGGCCGCCAGCCTGAGCCAGTTGCCGGCCGCGGCGATGGCCGGCCCGGTCTTGACGGTTTCCCAGGCCGCGGAAGTGGAACGCCAGATACGGTAGTTGGTGGTAACGCCGGTGCCCCAGAGCGCCAGCGCGTTGCCCGTCAGGGATTCCCAGTCGCCGTCGAAGCATTCCTCGGTGGCTATGGAAGCGGCGGTGGTGAGGTTCTGGTTGGACACCCAGGCGGAGCCGTTCCAGACGGCCGCGGTGATGTCGGAATTGGCGTCCAGCGCCATCAGCAGGATGCGGTTGGTGCCCGGCATGGGCTTCAGGCGCACCCAGTTGATAACCCCGGTTAGCGAGGCAAGCGGCAGCGAGGCCGGCGGCGCCACCCAGGCGGAAGAGGTGGCCGACCAGACCGCGTAGGTTACGGCGCCGGCGGCGCCGTTATAGTAGGCGGCCAGCATCCTGCCTGAAAGATTCTCTGGCGCCAGGTCGAACTTGCGCGTGGCCGAGCCGCCCGGAGCTGGCGCCGGAGAAGGCGTGACATCGGTCCAGGAGGAGTTTAGGCCGTCCCAGTTCAGGAACTTCAGGCTGTTGTCCGAAGCGAGGAAGCCGCCCAGTTTCGAGTTGGCCACCACGGACACGGATTTAAGTTCGGTCCAGAGCACATTGGCTGCCGTGGCCGCGGCATCCGTTTCGGCGTGCCAGGTTTCAGGAGTCCAGCTGCGGTATTTTGGGATAGTGGAAGCCCCCGAGCCGTAAACTATCATGCCGGCGGCCGCGCCCGCCGGAGTGGCGCTGGAGGTGGGCACGTTGGAAATGGCCCCCGCATTCCCCATCTCATCCACAGCTTTTATAGCGATAGAGTAGGTGGTGCCGGGAACTAGCCCGTCCATCACGCGGCTCTCGGCCTGGCCGTAGGCCAGAGGGATCCATTCCTGCGTGAAGGTGGAAACCGCGGGCGCGCTGAAATTACCAGCGGTTATAAGCGCTGTAGAGTAGCGGACTATATAAGAGGTCGCCGTCCCGGCATTGGTAAAGCCTTTGACTCCTTCTCCCGGAGCTGTCCAGGCAAGCGCTATCTGGCCCTGGAAATCGGCCATGGCCGCGGAGAGGTCGGAGATGGCGCCGGGCGGGGTTTGGTCCACGCCTGCGTAGGTGGAGGTCATATTACTGAGCGGCCCCATGTTACCGGCTTTGTCTACGCCCTCTACGGCGATATAATAGGTGACGCCCGCGGTAAGACCGCTCATGGTAAGCCCTTCCAGCGAACCGGCGGCTTTCGGAGCCAGCGTGGATACGTACACCGAAGCGGCGTCAAAAGCGGCCTGATCGGCGAAGGCGTCGGTCCCATAGCGTATCAGGTAGTAGCTGGCATTGCCGATAAGCGCGTTATCCCCGGGAGCGTTCCATCTGGCGTACAGGTCGCCTTCGCCGGCCGGGCCGGTCTTGGCGAGGGAGGCCAGCGTGGTTATGGCGGAAGGCGGCACGGTATCTTTCAGTATATAGAAAACATCCACGGCGGCGGAGGAATGCCCGAGGGCGTCCCACGCGGTTACGGTTATATAGCTGGTACCCGGGGGCAGCAGCAGCCAGTCGGCGCCGTAAACTCCCCAGTCCTGCGTATAGGAGGACATGGGCGGCCCGGAGAAGATCGGCGTGGACGGCAGGACCTGGCCGCCTGTATGCCCGGGGCCGGCCCAGGCCTCGTAGGCGGCGCTGGAAACGCCGATGCTGGCGTCGGCGAAATCTATGTTGAAGACCGGGCCCGGGTTGAGCCTGTACCAGGTGGTGTCCCCGTTCTGCAGGTCCGTAATGACCGGCGCGGCGGTGTCTTTCTTAACGTAGAAGACGTCCCCGGCTTCGGCCTGGTTGCCGGCGGCATCCCAGGCGCGCACCGAGATATAATTGAGGCCCGGCGCCAGGTTATTGAAATCCACTGGCCAGTCCGCGGTGTAGGCGGCGGTGGGCGCGGCGAAGATCTGCGTCCAGCCCTTCACCGGGGAACCTGTCTGGCCGGGCCCGGTCCAGGCGGCATAGGCGGCGCTGGACACCCCGGAGCCGCCGTCGGCGAAATCCACGTCGTAAAGAGATCCGGAGACGTCGCGCCAGGTATCGGACCCCGCCTGGTTGTCGTAGATAGAGGGCGCCGTCGTATCTTTCAGCACCCTGAACGCGTCCGTTATGGTGTAGGAACTGCCGGCATTGTCCCACACGCGCACGCTCACGTAATTGGTGGCGCTGTCGGCAAGGCCGTTCCAGATGCCCAGGGACAGGGGCCAGGGCACGGAGTAAGTGTTGGCGTTGATGGCCGTGATATTATCCGTCCAGTCGAAGGCTGTTATGCCGGTGCCGCCGGGGCCGGTGCTGGCCTTAAGCTGGAACCTGGAGATCCGCGAGCCGCCGGTGTCGCCGAAAGAAACGCTGTAGGCGCCGCCGTTGGAATTCCGCCAGGAGAATTCGCCCGCCTGGCTGCTGACGGCCGTCGGGGGCGTGGTGTCTTTCTTTATAAAGAAAGCGTCCTTGAGCACCGCGGTGGAACCAGCTATATCCCAGGCGCGCACGCTTATGTAGTTCGTCACGCCCTCCCTGAGGGCGGCAAAATCCACCGGCCAGTCCGCCGTGTAGGACAGGCCGCCGCCCGGAGCGGCAATGGTGGTCCAGCCCTTCACTCCGCCGTCGGCCGAAGCCTGCGCGGTGCTGGCGCTGTACTCAAAAGCAGCCAGCCCGCTCATGGCGTCGTTAAAGTCAAGGTTATAATTGCGGCCTGCATTGAGCCAAGCGGCGTCGCCCCCGGCTTCTCCGTTAGCGAAGAAAGGCGTTGTCGTATCCTTGAGAATAAAGAACGGCTGGACTCCGTACGCAAAGGTGCTGCCTGCCGCGTCCCAGACCTGCACGGAAATATAATTGGTCCCCTCGCCCAGCAGGTCCCATAGCCCCTGGGGCACCGGCAGCCCGGAGGCGTAAGAGTCAGAGTTGATCCCGGTAAGGGCGTCGGACCAGTCAAAATACCACGGCCCCAGCGTGCCCGAGTTCGGCGAAGCCCGGAGCTGCACTTTAGAGAGCCTGGAGCCGCCGGTATCGGTAAAAGTCACGTTATAGACCGTTCCCGAGCTGCGGCGCCAGTAAGAGTCCCCGGCCTGGCTGCCGGCCAGCGCCGGCGGGGTGGTGTCCTTCAGCACGAAGAACGCGTCCACCACGGTGGAGGTGTTGCCTGCCACATCGTAAGCCCGCAGGGAAATGTAATTAGTCACGTTCTCCATCAGCAGCGTAAAGGAAGAGGCGGGAAGGGCGAAACCGCCGGTTAAAGAACCCGAATTTATCCCGGCCTGTATGACCGTCCAATTAAAGAGGTAGGGGCCGGTGCCGGCGTTAGTGGAAGCCCGCACCTCGAGCCCGGACAGCAGCGAGCCGCCGGCATCGGCCAGGTTTATGTTGTAAACGGTGCCCGGCCCGTTGCGCCAGGCCAGGTCCCCGCCGGCCGCGTTATTGGCCACCTGGGGCGCTACCGTATCCTTAAACACGTAGAACACATCGGGCAGTTCCGCGTAGAACCCGGCCTGGTTATAGGCGCGCACCGACACGTAGTTGTAGTAGCCGCTGAGCATGGCGTTAAAAGCCGCGGCGGGCAGGGGCCAGTCCGTAGAATAGGCATAAGCATTAAGCCCCGTAACGGCGGCCGTCCAGCCGGAGGTGAACGGCCCCAGGTTGCCGGGCAGCGTGGAAGAGCGCACTTCGAAGCGGTCCAGCGGCGAACCGCCCAGCGCGGCCGCGGAAATTTTATAAAGCCCGTTATTAAGGGAGCGCCAGGCGTCGTCCCCCGTCTGATTATCGGTCAGTGAAACCGCCTGCGTGTCCTTGCGTATATAGAATGCTCCGACCGTAGCGGAAGAGGAGCCCGCGCCGTCCCAGGCGCGTACGGAAATGTAGGAAGTGCCGCTTGAAAGCAGGCTCCACATCTGGCTGGTAAGCTGCCAGTCGGCGGTATAGGACTGGGCATTTATCCCGGAGGCCAGCGTGGTCCAGTCGAACAGCGGCGTACCGTGAGCCGCCGCGTCCGTGGTGGCCTTCACCTGGAAGTAGTCCATCCCGGAACCGCCGGCATCCTGGAAATGCACGCTATACAAGCCGGTATTGGCGGAACGCCAGACATTATCCCCGGCCTGGCCGTTCAGCACGGAAGGCGGGGTAGTGTCCTTCCTGACTGAATACACGTCCGCCTGCTGGGCGCTGTTGCCGGCGTTATCGTAGACGCGCACCGACACGTAATTGGGGCCTTCGTTAAGCGTGCTGAAGTCCGGGCCCCAGGGCAGGCTGTAATAAGTAGCGTTAACGGTCAGGCGGTCTGTCCAGTCGCGTATCACCGTGCCGGTGCCGGCGGGGCCGGAGGTTATCCTGGTCTGGAACCGGTCTATCTTTGACCCGCCCAGGTCGGTAAAACCCACGTTATAGACAGGCCCCGGGTCGGCGGCGCGCCAGACATTGTCGTCGGGCTGGTTGTCCTGGATGGCCGGGTTGGTTATATCCTTGAGAATATAGAAGGCGTCGTTGGCCGTCCGGCTGCTGCCCAGCATGTCGTAGGCGCGCACCGACACATAGTTCGTCGCGGTCTCCGCCAGGGTGAAGAAGTCCACCGGCCAATCCGCGGGATAAGAGGCCGCGCCGGCCGCCGTGAAGATCACGGTCCAGTCCTTGAGCACGGAGCCGCCGCCGGCCGGCTGAGAGGTTATGCGGTACTGCGCCGTGGCGAGCCCGGCGCCCAGGTCCTCAAAATTCACGTCATAGAGCGTGCCCGAAGTCCTGCGCCAGACGTTATCCCCGGCCTGAACGACCGTCACAGAAGGGGCGGAGGTGTCTTTGCGCACCACGAAAGCGTCCGCGGCCGCGGAAGAAAGGGCTACGCGGTCGAAAGCGCGCACCGACACGTAGTTGAGGCCCTCTGCGAGCGCCGCGAAGTCCAGCGCCCAGTCGGCCGGCGCGTAAAGCGTGCCGGTGGAAGAGAGGAGGTCGGTCCAGTCCTTCAGCACCGTACCCGCCCCGGCCGGGGCCGAGGTCACGCGGTACTGCGCGGTAGTCACCCCTGAAGTCAGGTCGCGGAAATCCACGTTGAAGACCGCGCCCGGATCGGCCACCAGCCAGGCGGTGGGGCTGACCTGGTTGTTGCTTATCAGCGGGCTGGAGGTATCCACGGTGAAGGCCCTGGTGGCCATATCGGCGGAATAGTTGCCGGCGCGGTCGAACGCCCTGGCACGCCAGTAATAGTTGCCGTCGGCAACATTAGCCAGCGAGGCCTGCGAGACAGCCGTAACGGACGAAGCGTAAACAGAGGAGAAGTCCTGGTAAAGGGAGGCCTCGAGGACGTAGCCGGCCGCGCCTGACCGCAGGTCCGAAGCGTCGGTCCAGTCGAAGGCCGCGGTAGCCGTAGAATAGGCGGCCTTGTCGGCGGGAGAGACCGCGGCCACGGCGGAGGGCGGGGTAGTGTCTTTCAAAATATAGAACGCGTCCGCGGCCGCGGAGCTCTGCGCGAGCAGGTCGAAGGCGCGCACCGTGACGTAACCGGTAGCCCATTCCTGGAGCGCCGCGAAGTCCGCTGGCCAGGGCGCGGTATAGGAAGCCGCGCCGCCGGGCGAAGCTATGTCGGTCCAGTCCTTCAGCACGGCCCCGCCCTGCGCGGGCTGCGAGGTTATCCGGTATTGCGCCGTGGCGAGCCCCGAGAGCGCGTCGTAGAAAGACACATTATAAGCCTTGCCGGCCGCGCCCTGCCAGGCCGTATCCCCGCCCTGGTTCAACCCGAGGGAAGGGGGCGAAGTATCCTTCAGCACGTAGAAAGCGTTATTAAGGACGGAAAAACTGGGCTGCAGGTCGTAGACGCGCAGGGAAATATAATTCTTGCCCGGCGCCAGGGCGTCGAAAACCGCCTGGGGCAGCGCCCAGTTGGCGGAATAAGCCGTGGAGCCGATATTCCAGGCCGCGCTGGTCCAGGCTACCAGGTAGGCGGGCGCGGCCGCGGAGGTGGCGGCGGTGACCTGGAAATAGTTCAGGTTATACCCGGACTCCGACTGGAAGTCCACGTTATAGAGCCCGTCGTTAAGATTGCGCCAGGCGTTGTCGCCGGCCTGTCCGTTTATGATGGAGGGCCCGGACCCTTCCTTGTATATGCTTAGCGCGTCGTTGTAGTAGGTGGTGTTCCCGGCCAGGTCGTAAGCGCGCACCGAGATATAGGAAGTCGCCAGGTTCGGCAGCGCCAGGTAGTTTACCGGCCAGGCCGCCGTATAAGCGGGCGCGTTTATGTTGGCCGCTATATCGGTCCAGGGGATTATCTCCCCCCCGGCGCGGCCCGGCGCGGTCCAGGCCGAGTACTGGGCCTTGGACAGCAGCGAGCCGCCGGTATCGGCAAAAGTTACGTTGACCGCGTCCACGTCCGCCTGGCTGGCGGCCAGCGGGATATTCGCCTGGTTATCGGCCACGGTGGGCGCCGTGGTGTCTTTATTTATGTAAAAAGCGTCGGGCAGCGTAGTAAGCTGGCCCAACCGGTCATAAACCCGCACCGACACATAATTGGTACCCTGGGCCAGCAGGTTCCAGTTAGCCGCCGAAAGCCCCCAGTTGGCGCCGTAAAGCTGGACATTAAGCCCGGAAGCGAGGTCCGACCAGTCCACCAGGGTAGCGCCGCCCTGCGCCGGCAGCGAATTGACCCGGTACTGTATGGTCGCCACGCCGGAGTAAAGGTCCCTGAAATCCACGTCGTAAACAGCGCCGGGATTAGCCGCGCGCCAGACGGCGTCCCCGGCCTGGTTATTGATAATGTCCGGGCCGTAAGTATCTTTGAGCACGGTGAACAAGTCGGCGCGGACCGCGGTGGAGCCGGCCACGTCCCAGGCCCTGGCGGAGATATAATTCGTGCCGGCCCCGAGCAGGGCGAAATTCACGCCCCAGGGAACGGAGTAGGCCAGCCTGGGAGTGCCGGAGGAGATAAGGGTCCAGGCCAGTGAATTGGCCCCGGTCTGTCCGGGCCCGCTCCAGGCCGAGTACTCCATCGTGTCCAGGCCGGTAAGGTTGTCGGCAAAGGTGACGTTATAGGTAGCGCCGCCTCCGGAGTTGCGCCAGAAAGCTTCTCCGGACTGGTAGTCAGTTATAACAGGCGGGACCGTGTCCGCTATTACCCTGAACGAGGAACTATACCCGGAATAGTTGCCGGCATTATCTGCCGCCTTGACGCGCCAATAGTACGTGGTCCCGGCGGAGAGGGCGCCGGTCTGCTGCGAAACGGAAGGGGCGGCGGAGTAGGCCGGCGGGGCGAACCCGGCGGCGGTGGAAACCTCCAGCGAATAGCCATAGATGCCGGAAGAACCGTCCGAAGAATCCGACCAGTCGAACAGCGGCCCGAGCGTGGCGGCGGGCGCGAGATCGGAAGGAGAGAGAAGCGAAGGCGCAGACGGCGGCGTAGTGTCTTTTTTTACATAAAAGGCGTCGTCCTGCTCGGACATGTTGCCGGCATTGTCGTAAACACGCAACGAGACCCGGCCCACGCCTTCGGGCAGGGCAGTGAAGGTGGAGGCGGCCAGGGCCCAGTCATAGGGATAGGCGTTGGCGTTTATCCCGGAAACCGGCGCGTACCAGTCCGCCACCAGCGTCCCGGTCTGCGCCGGTCCGGTCGTCAGTTTTACCTCGAAGCGCGAAAGCGCCGATCCCCCGGCGTCGGCGAAGTGCACGTTGTAGGCACCGTTATTGACGGAACGCCAGGTATCGTCCCCGGACTGGCCATTGGCTATGGACGGGGCCGTAATATCCTTTTTCACATAGAAGACGTCGCTGGCCGTGGTGGTGGCGCCGCTCACGTCCCAGACGCGCACTGAAACGTAGTTCGTGCCGTTCTCGGCGAGAGCGGAGAAAGCCACGGACCAGTCGGAGTTGTAGGCCGGGGAGTTTATGTTAGAAGCGATATAGGTCCAGTCCTTTATCAGCGTTCCGTTCTGCCCGGGCAGAGAGGTGACCTTATACTGGGCGGCGGAAAGGCCGGAGGCCCCGGCGTCCTCGAAATGCACATTATACAGGGTACCGGGCGCCGAACGCCAGGTGTCATCCCCGGCCTGGTTGTCGGCCACGCGCGGCGCGGCGGTGGATTTCCTAACATAGAACACGTCGCTAAGCGCCGAGGACAGGCCAGCGTTGTCGTAAGCCCTTACTGAGATGTAGTTCAGGCCGCTGGCCAGCGAGTCGAACACGGAAGCCGGCAGGGCCCAGCCGCCGGGGTAGAGATCCGCGCCTATGCCCGCGGCCACGGTGGTCCAGTCCGCCGTGACCAGGCCGGTCTGGGCGGCCCCGGTAGCGGCTTTCACCTGGAAGTAGGACAGCTTGGAACCGCCGGAATCGGCGAAGCTGACATCATAGAGCCCGGTGTTGGAGGCGCGCCAGGCGTCGTCGCCGGACTGGCTGTCGGTTATGCCGGGCGGGGTGGTGTCTTTTTTTATATAGAAGACGTCGTCCAGCGCCGCGGAGTTGCCGGCGTTGTCGTAAACCCGGGCGGACACATAGGAAACGCCCTGCGGCAGGTTCAGCCAGGTGGAGATGCCCAGGTCGAAGTTGTCCGTATAGGCCGCGGCGTTGAGACCAGCGGCCCGGTCGAACCAGTTGGAGATAAGGCCGCCGGTCTGGTTCGGGCCGGACATTATCTTAAGCTGGAAATTGGAGAGCAGCGACGCGCCCGTATCCTGGAAGTCCACGTCGAACTGCGCCCCGGGGACCGCGCGCCAGGCGTCGTCGCCGGGCTGGTTGTCCACTATGTTGGGGGCGTAGACGTCCTTTTTCACGTAGAACACGTCGGGGGCGGTAACGGTGGACCCCGCGGCGTCCCAGACCCGCACGGAGATGAAATTAGTGCCATCGCCTAGCAGGCCGAAATTAACGCCCCAGGCCGCGCCGTAGGCGTCGGCGCCCAGCGGCGTGGAGGTTATTATGGTCCACGGGGTAGCGTTGGCGCCGGTCAGCCCTGGGCCGGACCAGGCCGAGTATTCCAGCGATTCTATATGGGAACCGCCGGTATCGGCAAAAGCCACGTTATAGACCGCGCCGGGGTTGGAGGAATGCCAGGCGTTGTCCGCCGCCTGGTTGTTCTGCACCGAAGGCGGCGCGGTGTCGACGCGCACCGCCCAGGTAGAGGAATAGTTGCCGTAGTTGCCGGCATTATCCAGCGCGCGGGCGCGCCAGTAGTAGCCGCCGGAAGCCATAGTCTGCGAATACTGCGACAGCGTTTTCAGCGCGCTGGAGTAGACGACGGCGAAATCGGAGGAGGTGGCGACATAGACCTCGTAGCCGTAGACGCCGGAACCGGAGTCGGAGGCGTCGCTCCAGTCAAAAGTCACGTTGGCGTTATTGGTTATAGTGCCGCTGGCAGGGGAAACCGGCGCGACGGCGGAAGGCGCGGAGGTGTCCTTGCGCACATAAAAAACATCATTGAGCAGCGAAACGTTGCCTGCCCCGTCGTAAGCCCTGACGGAAACATAGGACTGGCCCTCGGGCAGCGCGGCCCAGGTGGAAGCCCCGAGCGCGAAATCGTCTGTGTAGGAAACCGCGTTTATCCCGGTCACCCTGTCGAACCAATTGGCCAGCACGGTGCCGCTCTGGTTGGGCCCGGAGGTTATCTTGAGCTGGAACCTGTCCAGCAGCGAGCCGCCCGCGTCGGCGAAATCCACGTTATAAAGAGTGCCGGCCGAGGCCAGCCAGGAATCGCCGCCGGGCTGGTTGTCCGTTATCACGGGCGCCTGCGCGTCCTTGCGGATATAGAACACGTCGTTGGTGACGGTAAGGTTGCCGGCGCGGTCATAAGACTGCACTGAAACGTAGTTGGTGCCGTTCTGCAGCAGCGCCCAATTGGCGGGAGAAAGGCTCCAGGGCGCCGCGTAAGAAGGCGAAGCAATGCCCGAAGCTATAGGCCCGGCCGCGAAGGGAACCAACTGCGCCCCGGTACGGCCGGTGGAACTGTAGACCGAGTAGCCGGCGGAATCCAGCAGGGAGCCGCCAGCGTCCGTAAAGCCCACGGCGTAGGCCGTGCCCGAAGCGTTGCGCCAGGCATTGTCCCCGCTCTGGCCGTTTACCGTCACCGGCAGCACAGTATCCACCAGCACGGTATAGGCGGAGGTATAAGCGGAACCGTTCCCGACCAGGTCCGCGGCGCGCGCGCGCCAGTAATACAGCGCGCTGGGAAGAACCGCCGAAGTGGACTCCGAGACCGAAGGCGAAGCGCTGTAGACCGGGGTAGTGAAATCGACAGAAGTCGCCACCTGAAGCTCGTAGTTGTTTACGCCGCTGGCCAGGTCCGAAGAATTTCCCCAATCGAAGTAGACAACCGGGTTTTTAAGGAAAGCCCCATCGGCGGGCAAAAGCAGCGCGGGTACTGTAGGCGGCGTAGTGTCTTTCTTGACATAGAAAGCGTCCGTCACGGGATTAAGGGACACATTATCCGAGCCGTCAGTAGACCTGACCGCAACGTAATTGTAACCCTCTTTCATGGCGGCCCAGGTGCCGGCGCCCAGCGGCCAGTCCGGGGTATAGCTGTCCACGCCGGAAGTGGACACCTGGGTGGTCCAGTCCTCCAGCAGCTGGCCGGTCTGGTTGGGGCCGGAGTAGATCTTTGTCTGTATGCCCCTCAGATGCGAACCGCCGGTATCCGCCGCGTCTATATTGTAAACGCCCGTATTGGCCCCGCGCCAGGCGTCGTCGCCGGGCTGGTTGTCGGTCACCGTGGGCGGCACTATGTCGTGGCGGTGAATGGCCAGCATGGCAGGCATATAAGTATTGGCCGATAGGGTGGTAGTGTGCGCCACAGGGTTCAGCGTGAACACGCTGCCGCTCCAGGCCGCGCTGCGCAAGTCGCTCGAGGCGGACCAGGCGGTGAGCATGACCGCGTTGGTCTTTGAATCCGGCTCCAGCTGAACGCCGTTAACAAGACCTGTCCAGTTGCCGACGCTGTAGGCCGCCGCCAGCGTGGTAGCCCAGCCGCCGGCCGGCGACCAGTAGGAATAAAGGACGGTGTTCGTAAACCTGGCGGCGGAAGCGACTATGAATTTACCGCTCTTGCTTTCCCAGGCGGCGTCTATGGTCCGGGCCTGGTTGGCGTTCCTGGCCGCGTTGGCGTTCTCGGTGGCCGAAGGGTACCAGCCGGAGCCGTCCCAGATGGCGGCGTTCCAGTCGCGGCCGGAGTCTATAGCGGTGGCGCCGATATAATTCGAGTTGGGGTCGGCCGCCAGGCGCACCCAGTTGGCGTTGCCGTTGGCGCCTATAAAAGTGAACTCGGTAGAGTTGAAAAGAGCCCAGGAGGAGACGGTCCAGATCTGGGTGATGACCTTGCCGGTGACGGCGGTGCCGCCGTACGAAATGAGACAGCGGCCGGAAAGCGACTCCCAGGCCAGGTCAAAATTCTGATAGGTAGTAAGGCCGAGGCTGGGCACTATCTGCGTGGTATTGTCCCAGGCCGAGCCGCTCCAGTGCATGGCGGTGAGCCGCGAGGAGGTGGCGTTGGAGAAGGCGGCCATCAGCTCGTCGGCTTTGGGCCTGGCCTCCAGCCTTACCCATAGCGCGGCGCGGGCGGGGTCGCCGGCCGCGACGGTCTGCACCCCGGTCCAGGAACTGCCGTCGTAGATATTGTATTTCAACTGGCCGTTGGTCGAAGAGTTATACAGCACCACCGCCCGGCCGGAATTCTGCTCGTAAGCGATATCGAAGCCCCTGTAAGCCGAGTTGGCCGCCGTAATATCCGTGGCGCTCCATTCGTTGGTCCAGGTCCCTTGCCGGCCGTTATAACGCTGTATCTGCAGCACGCCGTCCGAAGAAAGTATGCCCGCCATCTTCTCGTTCCTGAGCGGGGAGGCGCGCGTAATAATATGCCGCATCACGGAAGTAGCCAGGGCACTTGTAGTTGCGCCGTTGTTGGCCGTCCCAAAACTGGGCGGAGCCCAGGTATTGACCATAGGAATATTGGTGGTGCCCACCCCGTACATTATGTTGCCGCCGGTGCCGCCGCCTACGGCCGCGTAGGCGCCGGGGCTGTTGGAAAGCGCCGAAGTGTTCCCTGCGTCGTCCACGGCTTTTACAGCCCAGTAATAGGTGGTGCCGGCGGTCAGGCCGTCAATGCCCTGCGCCTCGGTTACGCCGGGATACTGCGGCACCCAGGCCTGGTCATAAACGCTAGCGCTGTCCCAGAGGCCGGGCGTAGCTATGGTCTGGTCCGTGCGGTAGCGCACCTGGTAGGCGGTGGCCGTTCCTATGGATACGCCATTATCACCCACGGCGGTCCAGGAGAGGGAAACCTGCCCGTCAAAGCCGCCGTGTTGCGCGGCCAGGTCCGTTATGGCCCCGGGCGGCGTCGCATCCGGGCCGGAAACAGCCGAGGCCGTGTTTGAGACGCCGGAAAGGTTGCCCGCCTTGTCCACGGACTTAACGGCTATGTAGAAAAGGGTATCCGGCTCCAGGCCTGTAAGGTTATAACTTTCCGGGAAGCCCGGCGCTACAGGAACCCAGGCCTGCGCGTAGGTGTCGGCCGTATCGAAATTGGCCCCGCTGACGTTTATATAGGACGACACCTTCACCACATAGCCGACTGCGGCGGCCCCGCCGTCATCGGGAGCGGTCCAGGAGACGGCTATCTGGCCTTCGGCTCCTTTGACCCCGGCCAGCGCGCTTACGGCGTCCGCGGGGACGGTATCTTTGCGTACGTAGAAAGCGTCGGTCAGCGAGGAGGTGGAGCCGCCCATGTCGTAGGCGCGCACGGAAATGTAGTTAGTGTTCTGCGCTAACAAGGGCCAGAGGCCGGGGGGCAGAGCCCAATCGGTGGTATAGGACGCGGCGTTTATCCCCGTAACGGCGTCAGTCCAGTCGAAAACCAGCGCCCCCGTTTGGCCGGGGCCGGTCATGGCTTTAACCTGGAGTTTTGCCGCGAGTGATTTATCGTCGGCCAGATCAACGTTGTAAACCCCGGTATTGGCGCCGCGCCAGGTATTGTCGCCGGCCTGGTTATTAGTAATTGACGGACCGGTGGTATCCTTGTAAACGTAGAAAGCGTCGTTAAGAGTGGAGGAGTTAGCCACGGAGTCCAGCGCGCGCACGGACACGTAGTTAACCCCTTCGCGCATGGCGGTAAAGACCGCGGCGGGCAGTGCCCAGTTGGGCGTATAAACCTGCCCGGAAAGGGCGGAGCCCTGCGTCCAGTCCGACAGCACGGTGCCGCTCTGGTTAAGGCCGGTAGTTACCTTAACCTGGAAAGAGCCAAGGCCGGAAAGCAGGTCGGAAAAATCCGTGTCGTAAAGGCCGGTATTGGCGGCGCGCCAAGTATTATCCCCGGTCTGGTTATTTATTATAGCCGGCCCGGCCTGGTCCTTGCGCACGTAGAAGGCGTCCTCCAGCGTGGTAGTGGAACCGGCATAGTCGATAACGCGCACGGACACGTAATTAGTTCCCGGGGCCAGCAGCGCGAAAGAACCGGCGCTCAAAGCCCAATCCGTTACGTAGGAGTTCAGCCCGGAGGGCGAAGGTGAAATATCGGTCCAGGCCGCGATCTCCGTCCCGGCCCGGCCGGTGGAGGACCAGATATTGTACTGGGCCTTCGAAAGCCTGGAACCGCCGGCATCGTCGAAATGCACATTATAGACGCCGGTGTTGGCGGGACGCCAGACATTATCCCCGGCCTGGTTATTCGCCGCGGCGGGCGGCACTGTATCCTTCAGCACATAGAAAACGTCGGTACTTACCGCCGCGTTCCCGGCCAGGTCGTAAGCGCGCGCCGAGATATAGGCCGTGGCGCCGGAATTGAGCGCGGAGAAATCCACGCCCCAGGGGTTGGCGTAGGCCGGGGCGGAGATGCCGGCCGCTATATCCGTCCAGCCCACCAGGTCGCCGGAAGCCGTGCCCGGCGCCGAGGAGGCGGAATACTGCGCCTTGGAAAGCAGGGAGAAGCCGTCGGTGAAGCCGACGTTGTAGACAGCTCCCGGGTCCGAGGACCGCCAGTTGTTATCGCCGGGCTGGTTGTTCGCAAAAAGCGGCGCCTCGGTATCCTTCTTAATGTAGAACACGTCGTTGGCCGTGGTAGTTGTGCCGGCCAGGTTCCAGGCGCGCACGCTGACATAGTTAAAACTGGATTTCAAGGCCGAGAAATCCACGGGCCAGTCGGCCGTGTAGTCGGCGGCGTTGATGTTTACGGCGATATTAGTCCAGTCCTTAAGGACGGCGCCGCCCTGGGAGCCAGCCGAGGTGACCTTGTACTGCGCCGCTGAAAGCAAAGAGCCGCCGGCGGCGCTGAAATCCACGTTATAGAGCGTACCGGGAGAATTGCGCCAGGCGGCGTCCCCGGTCAGGTTTTTCACCACCGACGGGGCGGTAAGGTCAACGCTGGTAACGGCTTCCGGGGCGGTATCGGTGCCGGGCGGGTCGGTTTCATCCCTGTTACCCGCCTTATCGTAGACAATAAGCCTGAAGCCGGCCGCGCCGCCGGAAGGGGCGGTGAAAGCGATGGGTGAGAAATTGAAAGTGGAACCGAACTGGGTCCAGGCATACGGGACCTGCGTCGCATACGTGTAGTAGAGCTTCACATACTGCACCCCGGCGGGTCCCGCGTCGGCAGCTGAATAAGGCACGCTGAAATTCAGGGACCCGGTATATGCCGGAGGAGAGACGGCGCCGGACGGGTTCTGCGTATCTTTAAGCACATAGAAAGCGTCGCCCAGGTCGGCGTAGGCGCCGGCGTTATCATAAACGCGCAGGGAAATATAATTTGTGCCGGGCAGCAGCAGCTGCCACAGGCCGGGCGCCATGGCCAACGGTCCGGGATAGGAAGAGGAATCCAGGCCGGTTACATTATCGGTCCAGCCGAAGGCCGAAGCGCCGGTGCCGGCGGTGCCGGTGCTGGCTTTCAACTGCACTTTCGAAAGCAGGGAGCCGCCCAGGTCTGTGAAAGCCACGCTATAACCGCCGCTGTCGGAGTTCCTCCAGACGGAATCCCCGGCCTGGCTGTTATTGACGGCCGGGGGAACCGTGTCCTTAAGCACGTAAAAAGCGTCGGTCAGCGTGGAGCTGGACCCGGCATTATCTAAGGCCGCCACCGACACATAAGCGGTGACCCCGCTCCGGATGGCGTCCCAGAGGCCCGCGGTAAGCGGCCAGGGAGCGGAAGCTGAGGCGGCGTTCAGGCCGGTCAGCACCGGTGTCCAATCCGCCAGGACCGTCCCGGTCTGCCCCGTGCCGGTAGTTATCTTCACCTGCACCTGGTCCAGCAGCGAACCTCCGGCGTCGGCAAAACGCACGTCGTAGACGGCTGAATTGGCCGAGCGCCAGGCCCCGTCGCCGCCCTGGTAATTATTTATGACCGGCGGCGTAACGTCCTTTCGCACGTAGAAAACGTCTGAGGTCTCCCTGTCGTTGCCTGCCTTGTCGTAAGCGCGCACGGACACATAGGTCTGGCCTTCCGGCAAGGCGGACCAAAGGCCATAAGTCAGCGTCCAGGGGCCGGGATACGCGGAAGAATTTATGCCAAAGGCGACATCCGTCCAATCCGCTATCACCGTCCCCAGCTGGTTCTGGCCGGAAACCAGCCTGACCTGGAACTTATCCAGCAGGGAACCGCCGGCGTCGGCGAACCCCACATTATAAAGCGTGCCGGAGGAATTGCGCCAGGCGTCGTCGCCGGGCTGGTTGTCGGCGATCGTCGGCATGGTTACGTCCTTGAACACCCTAAAGACGTCGCTGGATACGGAGACGAGGTTCCGCTGGTCGTAAGCCCGCACGGAAATATAGTTGGTGACGTTCTCCGCCAGGGTGGAGAAGAGCACGGACCAGTTATCGGTATAATAAGTGGGATAGCCGGTCAGGACGTCCACAGTCTGCCAGGCACTTATGGGATAAGCGAGCGCCGGCGCCGTGCTTACCCGGTACTGCAGCGTCGAAAGGCCCGAGGCCCTGTCGAAGAAATCCACGTTATATGCCGCGCCGGGGGAACCCTGCCAGGCATTATCCCCGGCCTGGTTATTTACTATCACGGGCGGGGTGGTGTCCTTCAATACGTAGAAGGCGTCCTGCGCGTTTGCCGAGAGTCCGCCGCGGTCGAAAACCCGCACAGTAACATAGTTGGGCCCTTCCACGGCGGAGGCTAAATCTACGCCCCAATTGGCCGTGTAACTCTTTGTGCCGCCGGGGATATTGAAGATATCTGTCCAATCCTTCAGCAGCGCGCCGGCCTGCCCGGGCTGGGAATACAGGCGGTACTGCGCGGTTGCCGCGCCGGACTCCAGATCGCGGAAGTCCACGTCGTAGACCGCGCCGGGGTCGGTAAGCCGCCAAATATCGTCCCCGGCCTGGTTCACCACCACCTCTGGCTGCGCCGTATCTTTCCAGACCGTGAAAGCGTCGTAAGTGCTGCTGGAGAGCAGGGCCGCGTCGAAAACTTTCACCGAGATATAGGCGGTAACGCCGCTGGGGATGGAATCCCAGATGTCGGCCTGCAGCGGCCAGTCCGCGGTGTAGCTGCCGCCCGAGAGGTTTCCGGAGTCCGTCCAGTCGAGCAGATAAGGCGCGTAGTTGCCGGTATGCGTGGACGCCCTCAGCTGGTAGCGCAGCAGGCCGGACTCCTGGCCCGGATCGGTAAAGTCCACGTTATAGAGCCCCGTATTCCCGGAAAGATAGGCGGACGCCGCGGGCTGGTTATTGGCGAAAACCGGCGGCGTGGTATCCTTGCGCACGTAGAAAACGTCGTTGCGGGAGGAGGATAACCCTGCCTGGTCGTAGGCCCGCACGCTCACGTAGCCGCTGGTCCAGCTCTGGAGCGCGGCAAAATCTACAGGCCAATTCGTGGTATAAGAGGCCTGCCCCGCCGGGGTAGTAAAAATGTCGGTCCAGTCCTTTATCAGGATCCCCGTTTGAAGCGTGCCGGTGCTGATCCTGTACTGCGCCTGGGTCAGGCGGGAACCGGCGTCCGCGAAGTCCACGTTATATACAGAGCCGGCTGCGGAGCGCCAGACGTCGTCGCCGTTCTGCAGGTCGCTGATAGCCGGCGGCGTGGTATCTTTTTTTACATAGAACACATCTTCCAGCGTCATACTGGTGCCGGCCACGTTCCAGGCGCGCACAGTTATATAGTTGGTGGTTTCGTAGAGCGAATTATAGAAACCCGCCGGCAGCGCCCAATCGGCATAATACGACTGGCCGGGGAGATCCCCTGCTTTTGTGAAGTCGGCAGTCATTACGCCGGTGCGGCCCGGCTGCGTCCAAGCCTGGATGGAGAAGGAACTCAGGTCCACGCCGGGATCGTTGCTTTCGAAATCCACGTTGTAAAAGCCGTTGTCGGAAGTGCGCCACACGCTGTCGCCTGACTGGTTGACTATTATGGATATGGGGTGAGTAGTCCGGAACACCTTGAAGGCGTCCAGGTACGTGGAGGTATTGCCCGCCAGGTCCGTGGCGCGGACCGAGAAATAGTTGGTCGCCGGCAGCAGTTCGAGCGCGTAGAAGTCCACGTCCCAGTTCTGCGTGTAATAAGTGGCCCCGGCAAGCGTGGCGATATTGGTCCAGTCCTTCACCGGCGTCCCTGCTCCGGCGGGAGACGTGGACACCATGTACTGCGGGGCGGCTATACCCGAGCCGCCGCCGTCGAAGAAGTCCACATTGAAGATGGCCGCTGGATTTACGGAATAAGGTCCGAAGCCTTTGGTGGGCGTACTGACTATTACGATACTGGGGGCCACGGTGTCTTTCAGCACATAAAAGGCGTCGTTCACCTGCGCGGGGTTGTCAGCCTTATCGTAAGCCCGCACGCTGACATACCCGGTTGTACCGCTGGGAATGGCAAGGAAGTCCACGCCCCAGTTAGCGGTATATGCGGCCACACCTGCGGGCGCGGAAACGATATTGGTCCAGTCCCTGATCACCGTGCCGCTCTGGGCGGGCAGGGACGTAATGCGGTACTGCGCGGTGGTAAGGCCCGCGGTCAGGTCGCCGAAATCCACGTTATAGACGGCGCCGGGATCGGAGTTGTGCCAGGTATTGTCGCCGGCCTGGTTGTCGGTTATGGTCGGGGAGACATTGTCCTTTAACACGTAGAACACGTCCGGGAGGGAGGCGGAATGCCCCAGGCCGTCCACGGCGGCCACGCTAATATAGTTGGTGCCCTGCGCGAGCAGGTTGAAATCCACGGTCCAGGGAGCGGCGAACGAAGGCCCCGCCGCGCCGGGAATGACCGTGGGCGTTACCGGGTTAGTCCCGGTGAGCCCCGGGCCGCTCCAGGCTTCGTAGCTGACGGAGGCCAGGCCGGAATCCGCGTCGCCGAAACTCACGGTGTAGGTTGTGCCGCCAAAGCGCCGCCAGGTGTTGTCCCCTGACTGCCCGTCGGTAATAACGGGGACCGACGTATCTTTCAGCACGTAGAACACGTCGGAAAGCGCGGTCGTGGAGCCGGCGTAATCCATGGCGCGCACGGAGATATAATTGGTGCCGGACCTGAGGAGGCTCCAGACCGGGGCCGGCAGCTGCCAGCCGCCAGGGTAAGAAACCGCGTCTATGCCGGTGACGGCGTCGGTCCAGTCCGCCGCCAGCGTGCCGGTCTGCGCTGGACCGGTGGCAGCTTTCACCTGGAACCCGGAAAGCAGCGAACCGCCGATATCGGCGAAAGACACATTGTAAACCCCGGTATTGGCGTCGCGCCAGTTGGCGTCGCCGGGCTGGCTGTCGGTTACGGACGGGGCGGACGTGTCCTTAAGTATATAGAAAACATCGTCCTTCCCCTGCTGGTTGGCGGCGTTATCGTTCACGCGCACGGAAACATAAGAGATGCCGGCCGGGAGCGCGTTCCACTGCGCCTGGGTCAGTTTCCAGGGACCGGGATAAGAAGCTGAATTTATAGAACCCTGCTGCACGGCCCAGTCCTGCACCAGGGTTCCGGTCTGGCCGGAGCCGGTCGTTATTTTAATTTCAAAGTTTGAAAGCAGGGAGCCGCCGGCGTCGGTAAAGCCGACGGCATAAACGGTGCCGGAGGAATTGCGCCAGTTGTCGTCACCGAACTGGTTATCCGCCACTACCGGCAGAGTTTTGTCCTTGCTTATATAGAAAGCGTCGGCGTAGGTGGAGGTGTTGCCGGCCAGGTCGGTGAAGCGCACCGAGACATAGTTGGTAGCGGCCCCTTCGGCGAGCGCAGCGAAATCCACGGACCAGGGGGAGGTGTAGGAAGCCGCGCCCAGCGGCGGGGCTGCGATAGGGTTCCAGCCCTTGCGCGGCGTTCCCTTCTGGCCCGGCTCCGACCAGACGGAGTACTCCACGGTATTAAGCAATGACCCGCCGGTGTCGTAGAACTTCACGTCGTAAAGCTTGCCCGGGTCTTTCTGCCAGGCCGCGTCGCCGCCGGCCTGGAGGTTCTGCGCGTATGGCGCGGTAGTGTCCTTGTAAACGTAGAACACGTCGTTCAGCGCGGTGGTGGTGCCGGCCACGTCCCAGGCGCGCACGGAAATATAATTTATCCCTTCGGCCAGCGCCGGCCAGGAAGAAACGGAGATCCCCCAGGGGCCGGGGTAGGAAGAAAGGTTGGCCGGGCCCGAAGAGATGAAGGTCCAGTCGATCTTTTTAACCCCGGTCTGCCCGGCCCCGGGATATGCCGTGTACTGGATGCTGTCCAGCTTCGAGCCGCCGGCGTCGGCGAAAGCGACGTTGTAGATGCCGCCCGGGTTGGCGTTGCGCCAGGCGTCGTCCCCGGCCTGCGCGTCGGTGATAACGACCGGCACGGTATCCTTCAGCACGTAGAACAGGTCGTTGACGGAAGTGGAGGAGTTATTGACATTGTCGAAAACGCGCACGCTGACGTAACCGGTGGTGCCGCTGGGGATATTGTCCCAGACCGCGGTCGGCAGGGCCCAGGCCGAACCGTAGCCGGCGGAGTTTATGCCGGTCGCCACGCTGGTCCAGTCGGAAAGCAAAGTCCCGGTCTGCGAAGGGCCGGAGGTAACCTTGACCTGGAAATAGGACAAAAGCGAACCGCCAGCGTCGTTGAAGGTTATGTTGTACAGGCCGTTATTGGAATTGCGCCAGCGCGTATCCCCGGCCTGGCCATCCGTTATTGTCGGGGTAGACAGGTCCACCAGCAGGGAACGGTAGGCGCTGAAAGCCGAGACGTTCCCCGCCGTGTCGTTCGACGCCGCGCGCCAGTAATAAGTAGTCTGCGCGGCCAGCGGCACGAACGCCGCCGAGACCGCCGGCTGGCTGGAATACGAGATGGTGGTAAAATCAGTGGAAGTGGCCAATTGAAGCAGGTAATTGGCGGTGCGAGAAGCGCTATCGGCCGAGTCGCCCCAGTCGAAAGCCAGGTTAGCCAGGTTGGTCTTGTAGCCGTCGGCCGGTGAAATAAGCGAGGGAACTGCGGGCGGGGTGGTGTCCTTCAATATCCGGAAAGCGTCGACAACGCTTGTGGTATTACCGGCCACGTCGTAGAATTCCACGCTGATATAGTTGGTATTGTCGCCGCCCAGGCTGGCGAAAGCCACGGGCCAATCCGCGGTGTAGGCGGCGCCGGTCACCCCGGCTATGGTGGTGGAGGCTACCAGTACCGGCGGGGTCCCGCCGGGATTGGCGCGCGCCGCGTACTTGGCCCCGGCCAGGCGGGAGGCGCCGTCGGAGAAGTCGAAGTTGTAATTCCTGCCGGTATTGCGCCAGACGGAATCCCCGCCGGCCTCGCCGTTGACGTAAGCCGGCGGCGTGGTGTCCTTGAGCACCTTGAAAGCGTCGGTGATGGTGGTGGTATTGCCGGCGATGTCGTACAGTTCGATGGAAATATAGTTGGTAGCGTCGCCGGCCAGCCCGGCGAAGTTCAGCGCCCAGTCCGTGGCATAGGAAGCGCCGGACACGCCGGGGATGGCGGTGGTGGAGATTTGCATGGCCCCGGCCCCGCCCGCCGCGGTCCGCGCCGCGTAAACCGCCCCGGCCAGCCTGGAATAGGGATCGGCGAAATCCACGTTGTAGCTCTTTCCGATATTGCGCCAGACAAGGTCTCCCCCCGCCTCCCCGTTAGTGAAAGTGGGGGCCACGGTATCTTTCAGCACCTTGAAAGCGTCCGAAAGCGTTACGGTGTTAGAGGAGTAATCCACGGCCCGCACCGAGATATAGTTGGTGGTCCAGCTGGCGAGGCTGGTCCAGAAACCGGCTGGCAGGGCCCAGTCCGTATAATAATAGGTGGCGTTCACGTTTAATACGGCGTCCACCCAGCCGCCGCCGAAGTCCGTGCCGGTCTGGCCCGTGCCGGAAGTGGCGCGCACCTGGAACTTGGAGATCAGCGAGCCGCCGGCGTCGTCGAAGTCCACGTTGTAAACGCCGTTATTAGTATTGCGCCACACCTGGTCCCCAGTCCCCATCCTGCCGGTGATGACCGGCGTGGAAAGGTCCACCCTGAAAGCGCGCGTGGCCGACCACAGGCCGGTATTGCCGGCGTTGTCCAGCGCGCGCACGCGCCAGAAATACGGGTTCTGCGCCAGGCCCGCCGGCGCGGCCGCGGCGGCCAGCGGGGCGGAACTGAAGGTAACGGTTGTAAAATCTGCCGCGGTCGCCAGCTGCACCTCGTAATTCTTCAGGCCGGACCCGTCGATGTCGGCAACCGCTTCCCAGCTCAGCGCCGGGGAACCGTTGTTGAGGTTGGCGTTATTTACCGGCAGGATGGCGGCCATGGCCGGGGCGGGAGGGCTGGAATAGTCCACGCCGAAGGAAGGGGCGGCAAAGTTTATCCAGCCGCCGCGGCCGCCGTCGCCCAGCGCCGCCACACGCCATTTATACTGGCTGCCGGAAGTGATATTTGCCGAGCTGAGGTTTACGGTCAGCGGGCTGCCGCCGTAAACGCTGAAGCCGCCGGTAGAAAGGCCTATGCCGTCGAAGGCCGACGCGTTAGGCTTGATCTCCGCCACAAGCGCCAAATTATCCGCGTTCATGGAACTGGCCAGCACGCCCTCGAAGGTGATAGCGCGGTTATTTGTCCAGCCCCCGGTAGTTAATCCCGAGCCGCCGGCATACTGCGCAGGACTTACCGGCAATTTGGGGTAGGGCACAAAAGTGTAGGTCACCCCCACGCGGCCCCCCAGCACGCTATTGGCGCTGCCGGCATAATTCACCTTCACCAGGGTAGTGGTGCTGGTGACGGGCGACATGTTCTGGTAGAACCTCGAAATAGTGGTGGTTTCTGTAATAGAGCGGTGATTAACGGTCTGCGGGCCGTTGCCGTTGAAATTCACCGTATCAGTGAAGGCAGCGCCGCCCGTGGAAAGCACGTTGGCGTAGACATAGGTCCCGCGCATGGTGTCGGTGCCGTACGCCTCGGGGTGATAAAGACCGACGTAGGAAGTGTATGCCTTGGCCGTATTTACTGTATTGGAGCCGGCAAGCGCTTCGTAGTACGTGGTATGGGCGGCTTCGTTGGCGGAAGTGTAGGTTATTATCAGCTCGCCGCCCGGCGCCCCGGAAGCCGCGTTGGCAGTAACCGTGGTATCCACCGTGCTGCCGTTGGTCCAAGAACCGGCGGCTGAAGTTAGAGAATGAATGAACTCATAGCCGCTGACCTGGCTGGCCTGCGACCTCACCATGTAGCTCTGAGTGGGGACCGCGGTAGAATTCACGTTTGACCCGACAGGAAGGGCCGTGGCCGTGGCGCTGTTAAAAGTGCCGACTATGCGGTTGTATATTTCCTTGATGGTAATGCCCTCTTCGCGCAGGTATATGGGCTGGGAGAATACCGCGGTAGTAAGGGCTGCCGCGCCCTGCCCCAGGTAATAGCGGACCGTCCGCAGCTGCGTGGCGGCCGCGGCGTCCGCCTCATAGGTTATAACAACCTCGCCGCCAAGCGTGGCGATGGGGCTCTGCACGGTAACCAGGTTGACGGTCTGCAGCGTATTGGCCGCGAACCCGGCGACCACAGTAGACGAAGAAAGATAGGTGAACTGGTACGAACTCTGCAGGCTGCCTTCCAGATAGGCGGTAGGCTCGGCGGCCGAGACCCCGATCTTGGCATAGATCTGGCCGTCCGTATTGGAAGCGTTGCTCTGCCTGAACCCGCGCACTTCGAACCACTGCTGCTGGATGGCGCTCAGGTCCGGCAGGTCGGCCTGGTACTGCATGGCGTGGGTGCCCGCGTTCTGTATGGCCGCAAAAGCGGCTATTTTATTGGAGTAATCGGAATACAGCGGGAAACGCACCGTCTTTACCTGTATGGGGGAAATTACCGGGTCGTCCTCGTACTCATAGGTTATATACAGCTTCATCACCTGGGTATTGCAGGTGGCCCCTGTCAGGGTAACTGCGCCGGTAAACACCTGCCCGGCGGTAAGGGTTCCCGCCGCCACCGCGGCGGTAACGTCGGCCCTGGCAAAAACTTTTATGGACTCGCCGCTGTTCGTGGTATAGGCCCCCGAGGTAAAGCGCGCCGTGGTGGCCGTGGCTCCGGCGTTGAAATAAACGTTCAGCGCGGTGATGGCGGCGGCCGAAGTAACGCCTTCGAACTCCAGCCAGGCGCTCCTGACGGTTTTGCCGCCCTCGGGCAATTTTACGGTCTGGGATTTAAAAGTAAATTTGGCGGCGGACGCAATGTTGGCCGTAGCGTACCTGCCGCCGAAATTATATTCTACCGTCTTTATGCGGGTTTCGGCTTGCGCCTGGGGCGCGGAAAGGAGCATGGAGAAGAACAGCAATAACGGGGCAAAAGAAAGGCCGCGCAGGCTTAAGCCGCGTTTTACGCCTCCTTTCTTTTTATCGCTCCGGAATTTCATAAAGATTTTAACCGCTATTCTTCAGCCGCGCCGCCCTGGTCTTTAAACTTGCCCGGTTTTTTTTCTTCTTTGCGCCGTTCCTCTTCCTTCATCATTTCCACTATGTCCTGCACGGTCAGGCCGACCAGCCAGTGGTTAACCTCCCCGCGCAGCGTCTCGTAAAGTTTTATGGAAACTTCTTTTTTAGAGGCGTCCGGGGCGCCGTTGAAGGTAAAGGCCTCCATCAGCTGCCACACGCTTATATCGTCCAGGTCCTTGCGCAGGCGGTAGCCCTTGCCCTTCTGCGATTCCACAAAACCGGCGTGCACCAGCGCCTGCAGCACCTTGTTGCAGTACGGCGCCGGCAAGCCCTGGAAACGGGAAATCTCCGCCACCTGGTTCCAGGAACCGCCATTGTTCTGCCCAAGGTAATGCAGGCAGGCCAGGCCGTAAGCTAAGGTGCGGTTCATCTTCATAAAATTATCATAAAAAGGTTTTTTTCCTAAGTTCAGTCCAGCAAACAACAGCCATTGGATACTTTCTATCCAATGGCATCCCAAAAAATCGGGCGGCTTAAGACAACAGAGCCGTCCTTGATATCAATAGTATAGCAGGCCTATTAACCAAGTCAAGGGGGGGGCCGGGTTACTTACGATACACTCTTTTCAGCCTGCCTGCGGGCGGCCTTTGCCAGCGTACAAGCCGGTACGTTGGGGGCAAAAACATCCCCCTCCTCCAGGAAACTCACTCCGGGGCAGCGGCTGCAGAACTCCAGCTCCCGGCAGGAAACGCACTTTACCAGGTCCGCCGCGCCGGCTGAGCGCCATTTTTTCAGCCAGGCGGATCTCTTCCACACTACGGAAAATTTATCGCGGGCCAGGTTCCCTAGCTTTACCGGCAGCTGCAGGCAAGGGTAAAGGTCCCCGCCGGGAGTTACCGCGCAGACATTGCGGCCGGCGCCGCACAGGAAGTCAAAAGCCGAAAGATGAGAACTTAAAGGCGCCGGGACGGAAGAGGCTGAAGGCTTTTCGCCGTAAAGTCTTACAGCGTCGGCAAGCTGCTTTCCGGAGAGACGCAGCTTAAGGGCGGAAGCCTCCCCGTCATTGGCGGCAGTTATGACAGGATCGAAAGAGATCCCGAAACCCTCCCGCGCGGCCAGCGCCTTAAGCCAGCCCGCCTGGGCCAGGTTTTTTTTCATCAGCGGGGTTTTTAGTTTTATTTTTATTCCCGCTTTTTTCAGCAGCCGGGCAGCCTTAAGGCTGCGGAGGAAAGAACCTTTAAGCCCGGTAACGGCGTCATGCGCGGCAGGGCGGCCATAAAAACTGATCTCAAAAGCCGAAACGCCGGCCTTTTTAAATTCCGCCGCCAGAGCCGGAGTAAGCCCCAGCCCCGTTGAGTAAACCCGCACGTCAAAATTAAGCCCTTTCGCGTGGCGGCAGAGCTCCGCCAGGTCAGGGCGCAGCAGCGGCTCCCCCCCGGTAAAGACCAGATAAAGCGCCCCGGCCCCGGCCAGCTGCGCCAGCACCGCCTTCCACTGCGCGGCGGTCAGCTCGGGCGCCGCCCCGGCGCGACCGCGCGTCTCCGGCAGGTAGCAGTGCGCGCAGGCGAGCGGGCAGCGGCGGGTAAGCTCTATAGTTACCGCCGCAGGGATATTGTGTTCAAGGGTTAAGGCGTTTAAACTAGCCGCCGGCGAGTTCTCTGGCATTTAGGATCTTGTAAAGGCTCCTGCGGAATTTGGAATAAAAGAAACCCAGGCCGCCTGCGGCCAGCGGGTGCGAGCTGAGTGCTCTGCCCCTGACCAGTTCCCAGCCTACCAGGTGCGGGGCTATGCGGCCGGCGTCGTCGGCGAACCAGACGCCGTCCGGCCCGGCCTTCACCACCCGGTGCAGAAGCGTGCGGCCTTCATATGTGTACACGGCGCAGTCGCCCACGCCCAGATAACCAGTGTTCTCTCCGTGCCGCTTCTCCCTGGTCACAAGCACCAGCTCTCCGGGTTTAAAAACCGGCAGCATACTCGATCCTTCCAGGCGGAAAGCTTCTGGCATGGCGTTCAGGACTTTTTTCTGAGCGTCTTGCAGGCCAGCTGGCTGATAGGGCCGGTCTGGCATTTGCCGCAGGCCAGCGCGGCGGTTTCAAAGACTTTTTCGGTCTTAATTTTGGGTTTTTCGTATATTTTTTTCTTTTTCATATTATGTGGTTATGTTAACGATCAGCGCTTTTCAATAACGCCGGAAGCCAGAAGTTCCTTGATAAATACCTGCAGATCGGCGCTGGCGGTTTTTGCGTCTACTTCGAACTCTTCAACTATAGAAGAAACGATGCGCTCCGCAGTTTTGCCGGCGGCCAAGCCTTCCCAGATAAGAGCGGCGGGGGTGTTTAATTCGTGCAGTTCGGCCCTGGAAGCGTCCACTACGAACATTTCCTCCGCTATGCGCCGGTAGGCCAGGTTTTTTTTGATCTTGACATCCATAAATTTTATTTTAACACTCGCCTCCGGCCAATACTCCCTGCGGATTCAGCCTAACAAATTTAAAAAATCGCTGCCCGTTTTTGAAAACTCCAGCCGGCTGAATCCGGCTTTTGCAAGCAGCCGGAAAGCGTTTTTTATCACTCGCTCCGCTGTTTCCGGACTCTTGTCAAAATTCACCAGGCACCTGAGCAGCAGTTTGAAGGCGCCGGCTTTTGAACAGGCCGCGAGCCTGGCGGCTTTGGCTTTTTTAAGCAGGCAGATCCCGCCAAGCGGCCAGGAACCCGGCCTGCCGTCGGCGCGCATTTCCCCCCAGAAAGGGGAACCGTAAACCCTGAATTTGCCCTTTTCAGGACGCAGAAGGTTTATCTCGTCGCTTATCACTTCGGCCCCGGCCGCAGCGGCCAGTTTTGAAAGGGTGGATTTACCGGCCCCGGATTTGCCCAGAAACAGGTACGCGCGGCCATTTTTAACCAGCCCGGCCGAATGCAGCATAAAGCCGCCGTCCCGGATAAGCAGAAAACTTATTAAAGAGCGCAGGAAAGCGTCAAGACACTGCTCGGTAGCCGCCGCGGCCAGGGCGCCCTTTCCTGAACCAAGGTCCAAAGAGGC
>JAVHRY010000139.1:0-3237 GCA_036171915.1 Elusimicrobiales bacterium
TGCGAATGGATAACCTATACCATTGGCGGGGGCCAGACCTGTAACGCCAATGAAAGAGTTGTCGGGTATTACGGGGACGGCAATTCACACATCACCGGGTATCTTCCATCCAGTAAAACAAGCGAAGGCGGCGGCACCTGGATTTCGCTGGGAGAGGATTGGAACGGCACCATGATCTGCTGCCGTTTCGCGCAGCCGTAAACATAAAGCGAAGGAGACTTGCTTTGGAAAATAAAAAAGTTATCAGCGTTGACGTGAGTTTAAAAGAATACACCCTCGGGGCGGTGCGCTATGCTGCTTACGCTTTAAGCGGTTCTTCCTATGTGTTCCTGCGCGGGCCCGCCGCCGGGCGTGTTACCGTGGAAATGCGCCCCAAGCCGGGGCTTTCGGCCGCCGTTTCCTCCCTGCCCGCCAGGCTCAGGCTTGAGCTTGAGGACGAGAAACTGCGCGAGAAGATTTTTTCCGGCAATAAACAACTGAGGGAGTTTTTGTTCCTTAAGGCCCTGACTTATACCCCGGAGCAGCCGGCCCAGGACGATTCCGGCCTTACCCCGCAGCAGGAGAAAGAGCTGAACAGCCTTATAGCGCAGATAGAGGGCGAAATTAAAACCGAGTCGGCCGGGGGGAAGGACCCCCTTAAAATAACCGGCACATGGGAAGAAAAATATGACACCGGCAGCCGCAGCAAAAAAAGCAAGCGCTAAAAAGAACGGGCCGCCGCCGCATTTCCGCTTCCTGAGGCGGGCGGATGGTTCCGTTCTGGTCTCAAACGATTCCGGCTTCAGCGCGGCGCTTACTGGCGCGGATTTTGCGGCTTTTGCCGCGGGGAAACTTGTCCTTGGCGCCGCCCGGCACGCTGACCTGGCGGCCAAAGGTTTTGTGCGCGGCACCATGGATTTTGAGGGCTTAGCGGAGGCCTGCTCAAAAAGGAACGCTTTTATGGGCACGGGCCCGGGGCTGCATATCCTGGTGATGACGCTGCGCTGCAACCATAAATGCCTTTACTGCCAGTCCAGCGCCGTGGGCGAAAAAGGCGGGCGGAATACCGACATGAGCCGCCGGGTGGCGCGCAAGAGCGTGGATTTCGCGCTGCAAAGCACTAACCCCGGTGTTACCATAGAATTCCAGGGCGGCGAACCGCTGCTCAACTGGGAGACCCTAAAAGACGCCGTACTTTACGCGCGCCGCCGCTCCAGGAGCCTGGGCAGGGATTTAAGCCTGGCGCTGGTTTCAAATTTCAGCCTGATGACGGAAGAAAAAGCCGGCTTCCTGCTTGAGAACGAGGTTTCTATCTGTACCTCGCTGGACGGCCCGGCCGGCCTGCATAACCGCAACCGCATCTTCTCCGGCGGCAATTCCCACGCCGTGGCGGTGAAGTGGCTTAAATATTTTATCTCGAAGAGCGAAAAACAGGCGCCGGCCTACAGGGTGTTCAAGCCGAGCGCCCTGCTGACGGTTTCCAAATACACCCTTGGCATGGGAAAAGAAGTAATAGCCGAATATGTCCGCCTGGGGCTTGAAAACATCTTCCTGCGCCCCCTCGCCCCTATCGGCTACGCAAAAACGCTTTGGCCGCAGATAGGCTATACCGCGGCGGAATTCGAGGCCTTTTACCGCGGCGCGCTCGAACATATACTCCGGCTTAACGCCTCCGGCGTCCTCCTGCGCGAGAAGACGGCGGTAATATTGCTGGAAAAAATACTCGGGGGGACCGACCCGGGCTACCTGGACCTGCGCTGCCCCTGCGGGGCCGGGGTGGGGCAGGTGGCCTATAACCACAACGGGGACCTTTATACCTGCGACGAGGGGCGCATGGTGGGCTGGGAGGGCGACGACCTTTTCCGGATAGGGAACGTGCTTAAAGACTCTTACCGCAAAGTGATGCTGAGCCCCGCCGTGCGGGCCTGCGCCGCGGCCTCCAACCTTGAACTGCAGCCGGAATGCTCGCGCTGCGCTTACCGCCCCTATTGCGGCGTCTGCCCGGTTTACAATTACGAAACCCAGGGGTCGCTGTGGGGCAATATGCCGTCCAACGACAGGTGCGCGCTTATGAAGAGCGTTTTCGGCGTGCTCTTTGACAAGATGAAAAATCCGCGCGACCTGGCGATCTTTAAAAAGTGGGTGCAGAAATGAAAGAGAACGATAAAATAGCGCTTGTTTTCCCGGGGGGGATATACTCCGCGGAGTCCCTGCGCCTGGCCGCCTATGTTTTTGCGGGCAGGAGCGGGGCCCAGGTGGCGGTCTCCGGCCTTAAGGCGCAGGTCTCCGGGGAAACGGCCGTACAGACCGCCGGGGAATTCGCCAACGAGGTCTTAAACCAGCAGTGCCGCCTGGACCTGGCCGCCGGGAACGGGACTATCGCGAACATGATAGTGACCAAGGTTCTGCTTTCCGCGTCCGGAGAGACCAGCGCAAAAAAGGGGAAAAGATAATATGCAAAAATGGGGCGTACTTATAATCGTAGTGCTTTTAGCCGCGGTATTGGGCTTTCAGCGGTTCATGAAGAAAAACGAGCCGGTGTCCCAGCCCGCTCAATCTTCCGGTCAGTCCGACCAGGTCGGGGTGGCGCTTCCTTCGGGCTCCGCGGCCTCTCCGGAGGCGCCCGCCTATGTCCCGGGCCAGAAGCCTCTTACGAACTGCGCAGAGAAGTCGGCGGAACAGATCCTGTCCGAAAAGTCGGAACTGTGGGACTACTCCTCTAAAAATACCACTTTCAACACCGAGCAAAGACAAAGAGTCTACGGCGCAATGGGGAATTACCTGGTCTGCAGGGCCGTCGGGCTTGACAACCTGTCCGGCTGCAAAAGCCTGGCCAACAATAACGGCAAGTCCGACCTTACCACGCCGGACTCCCGCTGCAAAGACAGCGCCAACACCGTGCTTTTTTACGCCTATATGGCCGGCCGGTATAAAAATAAAGCCGCCTGCTCCCTTTTCCTTAAGGGCGAGAGCATGAAAGGCGCCAAAGTCAACGTGGACGATTTCTGCGCAGTGGCCGCCCGCGGCATGGACGGGGTCTGCCCCGGGATCAAGAAAAGTCTGTCGGATAAAGATTACGGGAAATGCCTCACGCTTTTCCCTGCCGCCGCCTCCGATTGCGGTTCCAACCAGACTTGCCTGTCTTCGCTAAAGCTTTATGCCGCCATAAAGAGCGGTTCGGCCGCGGACTGTCCGCCGGAATACGCCGGCACTTGCGGGGCTTATCTCACCCAGAAAACCGCCCCGTGTTCCGTTTAC
>JAVHRY010000139.1:3337-25187 GCA_036171915.1 Elusimicrobiales bacterium
CAGCCACGGCAGCCACGGCAGCCACGGCAGCCACGGCAGCCACGGCAGCCACGCCCGCGGCGGCTGGTGCTGACACCCCGGGGCGGTCTCAAAGCCTCCGCCGCGCTGCGCGCCGCGGAGGCTTTGAATTTATACCGTTTCAGGAGCGCCGCGGACCTGGGAGGCTGAAAATGAAGGAAGCAGCGGCTGAACTGGAGAACGCGGCGCGGCGGCACGCGGCGGCGCTCAAGGCCTTCTCCCTCGCCCACAATCCCTCCGGGCTGTCTTGTAAGAAGTACGCGGTTTGCGCGCCCGATAAAAAAATAACAGGCCTGGCAGCCGCCGGCCGCCTTGCCATGCTCGGGGTGCTTTGCGAAACCGCCTCGCCGCCGGACTATTTAAAAGCCGCCGGGTATTACGCCGGCGCGGCTTCCGCCGGGTCCGCTTTCGCGCTGTACGCCCTGGGCTACCTTTACCACATGAAAGCGCGCCTCCGCGATTATAAAAAAGCCCTGCGCTATTACCGCGCTTCCGCGGGTTTGAACTTCGCGGAGGCGCAGTTCATGCTCAGCGTCATGTATTATGCCGGCCAGGGGGTAAACCACAGCAAACCGCTGGCCTTAGCCTGGTGCCGCAAAGCCGCGGTTTCAGGCGACGCGGACGCGCAGTACAGGCTGGCCCACGCTAATTATTTCGGTTTCGGCGTTAAAAAAAATATGCCGGAGGCCGTAAAATGGTTCAGGCTCGCGGCCGGGCAGGGCCATCCAAAGGCTGAATTCAACTTAGGGGGGATATATTTGAACGGCAAGGGGGCGCCGGAGGACCACGTTGCGGCTATGAAATTGTTTTTTGAAGCAGCCAGGGCCGGGGTGCCCCAGGCCTGGAAAGAGCTGGGGGAAATGTTCCGGCGGGGGGTAGGCGGCCCGCCCGACCCTGCAAAAGCGGCGGAGTGTTTCGCTAAAGCCGGCGCCGCCCTGAAGCCGGCGCCCGCCAGGACGTCCCGCGCTTGACGCGCCGTCGTGTTCTAGCGCAGCTCGAATTTATTTATTTTAAGAAAAGTCGTGTTTTTTTTCGCCAGGACGGAGGTCTTCAGGATTTCTATCCTTTTTCCCATTAAAGGGCTCTCGAGCACGAGGGTTTGAAAACAGTTGCCGTCTATCCCGGCGCCTTCTCTTGCCTGTTTGGCTATGTAAGCGGCGAACTTTTTATCCAGGCGCGCTCCCAGCCAGGCCTTGTCAATGTTTTTTTCAACCGCCACTATTACGGCTTTAATTCCCCTGAGCCCGCATTCTTTTATAAGCTCCGCTACGTTCTTCGAGGCAAAGGGGGTAATTGTGGTAAAGCCGGCTGCCTTAAACCCCTTCCTGAATTGCGCGGCATTCCCGCCCTCATCGTAATCCGAGGCGCCTGAATATATGGTTTTAAAACTGTATTTTTTGCCGAGCTTTGAGAGTGTTTTAACCAGTTCCGCCGGGCCGTTTTTCGGTGAAAAACCGGCGGGCGTTTTGTAAACAAAAAGCGGTATTCCCATTAAAGCGGCGTGGGCTTTTAATATCTCTACCTTCCTCAGGTCGTGGAAATAAGCGGCGTGTTTGGCGCCGCCGTCTATCGTCATCAGGCACTGGATAACGGCTTTATCCTTAACAGCCTGCGCCAGGGCCAGGTGCCCATCCTTGCCCCCGCTGTAGATCACCACGCAATTCTTCCCGTGTTTGGCGGGATCAGCTTTGTGGCGCGAAAAGGCTGAAGTCTTCTTTCTCATAATTATTATATTACCACTTTTCCCCGTACCGGACAATTAACAGCAGACTGTTAAGCCGGCGCATGAACAAGGGCGGCGCCCCCGACCGCGGCCTGACCGGCTTCTTTAATCATTTTTATTTTACGGGTAAGATATCCTTGCACCCGAATTTTTCAATATAATCGGGGAAAGGCCCCGCGCACTTAAGCAGGAACCGGCAGGTCATACACGCCTTTATTTTCAGGGAGGCCCCGCGCCTGCCGGATTCGCGCGCGTCCCCGCCCCCGGAGCCGTCGGGGAGATAATCCCCGGCCAGGCGCCATTGCGGGAACAGAACGCAAAGGGGCACATTATGGAATTTTATGTCCAGGCCTCCGCCCGGCTTTAATAGCCCGCCCCCGCGCGTAAGGGCGCGGATATCGTCATATTCCAGCTGCGGGGCGGCAGCCCCCCCCGCCGGAGCGCCGCCGGAGCTGAAATACCTGGGGAAAAGTAGAATAAACCTCTTTATGCCGCCGGCGCCCAGCGCCGCTATGCCCGCCCGCGTTTTGGAGATATTTTTCTTTTCAAGCTTTAATACCGCGCATAATTCTATCCCCTCCCGGCGGGCTTTTGCCGCCGCGGATAAAAAAGCCGCTTTCTGTTCCCAGCCCCCGGCCAGGTAGAGCCGGCCGGCGCCGGCCAGCAGCCCGGGGGGTAAAGCGCGCGCCGCATTTACCGGGCACAGGACCGAAATGGTTTTAAACCCCAGCTTGCGGGCCGCATAGACCGCCCCCAGCACGGCGCGCTTGTCCGGGGCGGGGCCGGTATATAAAAGCGTTTCCTTGCAGCCTTTGCCGGCCGCAAGCATGAGTTCGCCCGCCGTCTCTTTGGGCGATCTTTTCCCGGGCGCCCCGGCCACGCGGGAAAATTCAAGCCCCGTCAGTTCCGCAAGGAGGCATTCACAAACACCCGCGCGCGGAAGATTTAACAAGGCGGCTCCGCAGGCGGCGGCGTTTTTTACTCCCGCCTGCGCGCCGCCCGGGGCTTGTCGCCCGTCCGAAGGGACGCCGGCTTTAAAACCAAGGGCCGCGCCCAGGCGTTTTACTATTTCCGGCCGGTAAAATTCTTTTTTAAACTCGTAAACCGCGCGGGCGCGGTCGGTAACCGCGTACAGCACCCCGCTTTCCACCAGCAAGCCGGCGGCTTTAAGCCTTTTCAGCTGCGCCGGGAACAAGGCTTTTATGTCTTTTTTGAATCTGCCGAAAAACTTTGAGGAGTCTATCTGCCCCCTGTTTATGGCGTTAAGGAGGATGAAATTTATCATTTCATCCCGCTGGTCCATAAGATGCCCCCGGGCTATAGGGGCGCGCCCCGCGGAAAGGGCCGCTTCATACGCGTTTTCAGAGGGCGCGTTGATATAGCGCGCCCCCCCGATAGAATAAGAAACGGCGCTGGGCCCGAGCCCCAAAATAGAGTAGGAGCCTTCCTCCCCCTGGTCGTAGCTGTAGGGCCAGGCGTTGCCTTTGCGCTTAAAAACCCAGTGGCCGCAGTGCATGGCGTATCCGTGCGCCATCAGAATATCCATGGCCCGGCGCCGCAAAGCCCTTGCGTCCTCAAGCGCGCCACCCTTAAGCGAGCCGCCCTTGTCAAGACCCCCGCCTTTAAGCGCTGTATAATGCTTTGGCTGCATGTCAAAGATATAAACTCTTTCCAGTTCCAGCCGCGCCACCGTTTTAACGTCGGAAAGAAAACTTTCGGCGCTTTGTCCGGGCAGGCCCACCATCAGGTCCAGCTGTACCTGGTTTATGCCGGCCCTGCGCGCCAGCTCCACGCTCCTGAAAACATCGGCCCTGGTCTGGATCCTGTTCAAGCTCTTAAGCAGCCCGCTGTCCAGGCTCTGCACTCCCAGTGAAAGCCAGTCAAAGCCGGCGCCCTTTATGAGCCGGAGCTTTTCAAGCGTAAGGCTGGGCGGGCTGGCCTCAAAGGCCGCTTTGGTGGCCGCGGTCACCCGGAAGCCGGAGCGCAGCGTTTTAAAAAACTCTTCAAGCTCCCCGGGTTCCATTATGCTCGGCGTGCCGCCGCCCACGCATAAATATCTGAGCCCGGTCTGTTTGAAAAAACCGGAATACAGGGAAACCTCTTTTTTCAGCGCCTTCAAATAAGAGGGGATGGCGCCGGCTGAACCGGCCGGGATCTTATAGAAACCGCAGAACCGGCATAACGTTTCGCAAAACGGGACATGCACGTAAACTACCGGCGCGTGAGCTTTATACAACCTGTTGGATCTTTCCCAGGCCTTGAAAATATCGGAGCTGCGCCTGACAGGGGCCCAGGCGCCTATGGGCGGGTAATTCGGCGGGGTTTCCGGCAAAGATTCCCGGTCCGCCGCCGCGAAAATATTTTTTAAATTGTCAGGCGAAAACGTCCGCGTTCTCATTGGTTTTGGCCCCCGCTTTTCCCCGCGCCGCCGGGCTCGCGCGCCATGGCCTCTTCAAAAGAGGCGCGGGCCAAAGAGAGCCTGCGGCCTTTAAGGCCGGAGTAGAACGGGGGGTGGGGCTTCTTCACCGGGCGGAATTCCGCGGAGCCGAACACCTGGATATAATTTTTCATAACCCCGGCGCACTTGCCGGAATAGGCGCAGGAGGAGCAGGCCGGAGGCTTTAAACAATCTTTATACGCGATATCATAAGTGGCGGCGGTTTTAATATCAGGATGCCAGCAAAGAAAATCCGAACGGCTCCGGGCGGGTTCGTGATCAAAGCCCGCGAGCCGGGGCTCAAGGCCTTTAAGTACGCAGGGAACAAAGCAGTCGAGGAAAGGAGGGTAAAACCCGCGGGCAACGCAGTAAGCGGCCATCTTGCGGATATACGGAACGGTTGCGCTCATCTTCACTTTCAGCGCGTCAATGTCGGGGTTCTCACGCTGCGTAAAAGGGTTGATGTTCCCCTGGAATTTCAGGTACTGCAGCACGAAGGCTCTTACCCCCCGGGGTGAGTAGAAAGCGGCATAATCGGAGAGCGTCTTGTAATTCAGGCGGTTAAGAACGCAGACAGCCGACGCCGGCACCTTAAGGCGCGCCAGGTTCTCTAAAGCCTGCAGCAGCAGCGGGAAGCTTCTTTCGCGGCGGGTCAGGAACGTGAAGACGGTTTCGCGGTGCGAAGGGATGTTCAGCGAGACGCCGTCAAGGCCGGCGTCGGCAAGCCTGCGGAGGAAATCGTTGTCGGCCAGTTTTAGCCCGTTCGAGAACAGCAGGACCCTTTTATAGCCCGTTCTTTTAGCCACCCTTATAAGCTTGGGGAGCTCCGGGTATAAAGTAGGCTCGCCTCCCAGCAGCGCCAGCGAGCTGAAGCCCCTGGCGCCCGCGGCGTAGATACCGGCGGAGATTTCCGCGAAAGCCGGCGGCCTGCCGAACCGCGCGCGGTCCTGTTTTTCTACAAAACAAAAACGGCAGCTGCGGTTGCAGGCGTAGCCCAGGTAGCATTCGTAGTTTTTAAGGCCGGCGGCCGGGCGGCTGGAAGGAGGTTTAGTTATAGTGTGGTCCACGGCTGTCCGCTCGAGATTTTGGGGCCTCCCTTTTATGGTAAAATTATTTTTACGATAATTGACGGCGGAGTCGCCCTGATAATTCATTATAACACAATAAAGAATTCGCAGTAAATGCGGCGGGCTTCCGGAGGCGGTTCGTTTAAAACGGGCTTATCCGGCGCGGGCAAAACTGGAAGCGCTTTATGGCGGATATCAAAAAAAAGAAACCTCTTGAGCCTAACGCCTTCGTGAGCTCCGCCTGCAACCTGGCCTGCGTTTTTTGTTCCGCTATCGGGCAGGACCGGGTAATGGGGGAGCCTGAACTGCGGGGCGTCCTTGACGCCGGGTTCGATACGCTCGCCATAGAAGGCGGGGAGCCCCTGCTGGATAAAAAGCTCGAGGCCAGGGTGGCGCGGGCCGCCGGAAGCGGAACCCGGGAAATAATACTCTTTACGAACGGGCTGCTCCTGACGCCGCCAAGGATAAAAGCGCTTCTTAAAAGCGGGGTGACGCGGTTTAATTTCAACCTCCCGGCCCATACCGGCGGCTTGCACGACGAACTGACCGGCTCAAAAGGCAAATTGCCGGGGAAACTGGCCGCCATACGCGAAGCGATACGCCTTTCGCCGCCTAAAACCGTGATAGTCACTTTCGTGGTGAATTCCCTGAATTATAAAACCCTGCCGGCCTTCGCGGCTTTTGCCGCCGGGGAGCTTCCCGGCATTTTTTATGTATCGCTGAACATGGTCAAAGTAAAAGGGCGGGTTAAAAAAAATACGGCGCTGGTCCCCAGGTTCTCGGAAGTGGAGCCGTACCTGCTCCGGTCTTTGGCGGCCGCCAAAGCCTCGGGGCTGCGCGTTATCACCGACGGGTTCCCGCTGTGTTTTATGAAGGGCTTTGAGGAGCTTTCCGTAGACCCGCAAAAAATAATCAGGCGCGACGCTTTATACATGTCGGAAAAAGCCAGGATAGCGGTATGCCGGAACTGTTCCCTGGCGGGTATCTGCGCTGGTCCCCGGCGCGACTACCTGCTGCTGTACGGCGGAGAGGAACTTAAGGCGGCAAAGTCCGGCGCCAGGCAAGTGCTTGCCGCGGTCCTGAAGAAAGCGTAAAACCCGGCGGCGCCGCGGGAAGTTCTCCCGCGCGGTATAAGGCTTTAAAATTTCGCGGAGCCCACGGCGGGTTAACGGCTGAATAATTATCGCCCCGTTAAAAAAGGCGCCCTTCGGGCGCCTTTTTTTTACCGCCATGGGCGTTTATTTGTTTTTACAGAGCAGCAGCGTGGTAACGGTGAACACCTTGGCGTCGCCCATCATGTGGTCTATGACGCAGAACTCGTTGGGCATGTGCGCGCACTCGCTCAGGCGGGAATAAACCACCACCGGCAAATGAAGCCGCCGGAAGAAAGCGGCCACGGTGCCTCCGCCTATGCCGTAAGCCCTGGGTTTAACTCCCAGCACTTCTTTTATGGCTTTTTTCAGCGCCAGCACTATCGGGGCTTTGGGGTCGGTCGGGGGGGCGGCCTGCGCTTCCTGCTGCGGCTCAAAAGTAACCTTTACCCCGAACTTGGCTTCAACTTCGTCGGCGAGGCGGCGCATTTCGGCCTTAACTTCGGCAAGCTGGTAAACGGGCATAACGCGGCAGTCCATGTAGAACACGTCTTCTCCTGGCAGCGTGTTGACGTTGGGCACGTTGTTCTCTTTCTTGGTGGGCTCAAAAGTGCTTATCGGCGGTTCGTAGAGCCTGTCTTTCTTGGGGAATTTTTTGTAGAGCTTCTGGAATTTAACCACCAGTTCGCTGGCGGCCCTGAAGGCGTTGATGCCGAGGGACGGCCGGCTGGCGTGGCACTGCCGCCCGTGCGTGATAACTTTCATCCACATTATGGACTTTTCCGCAACCTCTATCATGGAGCCGTCCTCGGTGCCCGAGTCCGGCACGAAGAACATGTCTTCCTTGCCGAAAACTTCGGGGTGCTTTTCCGAGATGTAGTCGGCGCCGAAGCCGGAACCTGTCTCCTCGTCCGCGCAGAACAGCAGGGCGATGTCGTACTCGGGCCGGTAGTCCAGTTCCATCATGGCTTTAACAACCATAATGCTGGAGACTATCGCCTGCTGGTTATCCTCCACGCCGCGGCCCACGAGGTTGCGGCCCTGCACTTCCATCTTATAAGGGTCTGATTTCCACAGCTTGGCCTCTCCCGGAGGGACTATGTCAAGGTGCGCCATGAACCAGATGGTCTTTGAGGGGTTTTTCCCCTTGTAGCGCGCTATTAAATTCGGGCGTATGCCGTTTTTGGCTTCCGCCTGGGGGGCGTTTATCCAGTCTATGGAATCGAATTTGAGTTTCTTCAGTTCGCCTTCCAGCCACTTGGCCTTGTCGTACTCTCCGGTGCCGCCGCTCGAGGGGGCCAGGGCCGGGATGGCGGTGAGGCCGCGCTGCAGCTCTATGGCGTAAGTTTCGTAAGATTCTATTTTTTTAAGCAGCTGATCTTTCATATTAGGCTCCTTAATCCGGGGGATATGCGGAATATAAGAAGTATACTTAATTTTTTCTTTCAGGGCCGGCCTGGCCGGCGGTTTTGTAGAACGGGGCGGACATAAAATTGATAGAATCACGTTTAAGACAATGAGCGGATATATACTGGGAATTTCGGCTTTTTACCACGATTCGGCCGTTGCGCTCTTAAAGGACGGCGCGGTTGTCTTTGCCGCCCAGGAGGAGCGCTTCACCCGTAAAAAACACGACCGCGGTTTCCCGGCCAAAGCGCTTTCCGCCGCTCTTGACTGGGCGCAAAAACGGGGGGGCGGGCCGGGCCTGGCGGGGGTGGAAGCGGCGGTTTTTTACGACAAGCCTTTTCTTAAATTCGAGCGCCTGCTTGAAACTTATTATGCCTGCGCCCCCCGCGGCCTGGCACAGTTCCTGGCGGCGGCCCCGGTCTGGGCCGGGGAGAAGCTGTTCATTAAGAGCCTTCTGCGGAAAGAACTTCTAAAGCTGGACCCGGGGGGGGGAGCCGTAAAACTGCTTTTTTCCGAGCATCACCTGTCGCACGCCGCCAGCGCTTTCTACCCGTCGCCTTTTACCGACGCAGCGGTGCTGACCATGGACGGGGTGGGGGAATGGGCCACCGCTTCGCTCTGTGCGGGCCATGGCGGCCGGATAGAGATGCTTAAAGAGCTGCGCTTCCCGCATTCGCCGGGCCTGCTTTATTCGGCTTTCACCTATTACGCCGGCTTCAAAGTGAATTCCGGCGAGTATAAGCTGATGGGCCTCGCCCCTTACGGCGATCCCGGTTCCCCGCGGACAAAGGAGTATGTCCGCAAGATCCGGGACACGCTGGTGGAGATAAGGGAGGACGGCTCCATCTGGCTTAACCAGGACTACTTCGATTATTCCGCCGGGCTTAGCATGACGCGCGACGGCGAGTGGGAAAAGCTGTTCGGCCTGCCGCCGCGCCGGCCGGAGTCCGCGCTTGCCGCCGGGCACTGCGACCTGGCTCTGGCCATACAGCAGGTAACGGAGGAGATAGTCCTTAAAATGGCCGCCCACGCCGTTAAGAGCGCCGGCTCAAGGGACCTCTGCCTGGCGGGCGGGGTGGCCCTGAACTGCGTGGCTAACGGGAGACTTTTAAGGTCAGGCGTCTGCGACAGGCTCTGGGTGCAGCCGGCCGCGGGCGACGCCGGCGGGGCGCTGGGCGCGGCGCTGGCGGCCTGGCACATATATTTTAAAGCTCCCAGGGAAATTTCCCTTCCCGACGCCATGCGCGGCTCGCTGCTCGGCCCGGAATTCGACGACAGCGCTATAGAGGCGGAGGCGCTTGCGGCCGGGGCGGTGTATGAAAAAATCGGAGATAAAGAACTTTTTGCCCGCACCGCCGCCCTGCTGGGCGCGGGCGCCGTGGTGGGCTGGTTCCAGGGGCGCATGGAGTGGGGCCCGAGGGCGCTGGGCAACCGCAGCATCCTGGGGGACGCCCGCAGCCCCGGTATGCAGAAGAAGCTTAACCTTAAAATAAAATTCCGCGAGGGTTTCAGGCCTTTCGCCCCTTCGGTGCTCGAGGACGACGCCCCGGAGTATTTTGAGGGGGGCTACCGGAGCCCGTATATGCTGCTTACGGACCAGGTGCGCGGGGACCGGCGGCGGCCCGAGCCGGAGGGCTACGGCGCCCTGGGGATAATGGAAAAGCTTTATCACCAGCGCTCCGACCTGCCGGCAATAACCCACGCCGATTATTCCGCCAGGGTGCAGACCGTAGGCGCGGATACTAACCCGCGCTACCACGCGCTCTTGAGCGCTTTTAAGGAGCTGACCGGCTGCGCGCTCCTGGTAAACACCAGCTTCAACGTGCGCGGGGAGCCCATAGTCTGTACGCCGCGCGACGCCTACCGCTGTTTTATGGCTACCGGCATGGACTACCTGGTAATGGGGAATTTATTGTTTGACAAGGCCGCACAGCCAAAGGATAAAAAATATGCGCGAGCTGCTTAAAGACCTGTGGGCTTTTATGAAAGAAAGAAAAAAATGGTGGCTGCTGCCGGTGCTGGCGGTGCTGCTGGCCGCGGGGGCGCTGCTTTTGCTCTCCGGCGGCACGGCTGTGGCGCCTTTCATCTATACGGTGTTTTAAATGGATAAAATTTCGCGGGCCAAGGATCTGCGGACAATCTGCCTTTTGGCGGCGGTTCTGGCCGGCGCCGGCTTCTTCTACGCCAGGCCGGCGGTCCTGTGGGCGGCGGAAGCGCTGCTCGTCTGCGGCCTGCTTTTCCCGCGGGCCGCCGCGCGCGTTTCGCGGGCCTGGCTGGGGTTTTCCGGTCTGCTGGGGGAGCTTAACTCGCGCCTGGCGCTTACCCTTATTTTCTTTTTTGTGCTTACGCCCGCGGCGCTCCTGCGCAGGTTGTTTAGCGGGGTACCCCGGGGGTTTGGTAAAAAAACCGCCGGCTCTTTTTTCTTTGAGCGCAATAAAGAATATTCTAGCGGCGATTTTGAGAAGCTCTGGTAGAGGCCGGCCGAAGTATAAGTTTAATATATGGATAAAGCGTCCGTCCGCCTGAAAAAGTTTTCCGACATAGGCCTGTTCTACTGCGCCGCCATCTGGGGCTCTACCTTTATAGTTACCAAGGGCGCCCTGGCTTCCGTAGACCCGGTGGTAATGGTCGGGATCCGCTTTCTTATTTCAGCCGCGCTGCTGCTGCCGTGGGTGCTGAAGCGCAAAAATAAGGCGCTCCATCTGCGCGAGGGTTTTTTTCTTTCGCTCTTCCTTTCAACGCTGTACCTAACCCAGACCGTGGGCCTGCTTTACACCTCGGCTTCCAATTCCGGGTTTATAACCGGACTTTTTATTATCTTCATCCCGGTCTTCATGTTCCTGCTGCGCGGCGAGAAGCCCACAAAACTACAGGGCGTGTCGGCGCTGCTGGCCATAGCCGGCATGTGGCTGCTCACCGGCGGCGTGAGCGGTTTTAACCCCGGCGACGCGCTGACGCTGGCGGCCGCGGCGGCTTATTCGGCGCATTTGATCTTCACGGATAAATTCGTAAAAGCCGAGGCCGACACGGTGCTGCTGGCCTTCCACCAGTTCTGGATGGTCTCCGCCATTTCCTTCGCCATAGCGCTCGCCCGGGGCTCGTCGCTGGCCGTGGCGGGTTTGCGCGGCTGGGGCGTGATAGTTTTCCTGGCGGTGTTCCCTACTTTAACGGCTTTTTTCATACAGATGCTGGCGCAGAAGCATTCCGAGCCCTTCAAGGTTGGTATAATTTTTACGCTGGAGCCAGTGTTCGCGGCAATTTTCGCCTGGACCTGGGGTGGGGAAAACTTTGTGCCGTTCAAGGCCATGGGCGGCCTTCTGATAGTGTCCGGCATGATAATAGGCGAGTTGGCAAAAATAAATTTCCGCAGAGCGGCAAAAAAAGAAGTGCTGCCGGTCTAAGCGGGCGTAGAACTAACGAAGCGGGCGAGAACTGACCGGGGAGAATATGAAAAAAATACTTTTAGCGCTGGTTTTTGCGGCGGCCCTGCCGCTCAAGGCGGCGGAGCTGCAGCTGGTGGAAAGCGTGCCGGAGGAAACGGTTTATGGTTCCTCCCTTACTGCCAGGCCGGCCGCCGTGTGGCTGGAAATGATAGGGGGGGCCGCTAAAACGCTTGAACTCGAGGAGTTCTACGTGGCAGACCAGGCCGGCGAGGCGCTGGAGCCGGTGCTCGCCGCCGTAAAGGACGCGGTAAAGCGCGGCGTGAAAGTGCGGCTTATAGCGGATTCCGTTATGATAAAGGAAACCGAAAAATCGCTGCCCGAGCTGAAAAAGGCCGGCGTGGACGCGCGCATAATAAACTTCAGAAAATCCGGAGGCGGGGTACAGCACGCCAAGTTCTTTATAGTGGACGGCAAGGAAGTATACATCGGCAGCCAGAATTTAGACTGGCGCTCGCTCACGCAGATCCATGAGCTGGGCCTGAGGATAAAGAGCCCCAAAGCCGCGGCTGACTTAAGCCGGGTGTTTGAGGCCGACTGGGCGGTAGCCGGCGGCGCCGACCCTGAAAGGACCTTCGCCAAAAAAACCAAAGCCCGGGTAAGCGCCGCCAACCCGGAAAAAGCTTTCCTCGGCGGCGCCGAAGTCTCATACAGCCTGGCCTTCAGCCCGAAGGGTTTCATCCCCGCGGGGCTGGATACCGAAATTACCGAAATGATAAAACTGATAGCGGCGGCAAAGCGGACAGTGCGCGGGCAGGTAATGACTTATTCGCTTGAAGAGCACGGCTCCAGGCGCTGGGCGGAGCTGGATGCCGCTTTCAGAAAAGCCGCCGCGCGCGGCGTAAAAGTGGAGCTGGTCTTCGCGGACTGGGGCATGGGCGGCAAGGCCGACCGCGACATAAAAGCGCTGTCCAAAACCGAAAATATCACCGTGAAAATATCCGCCCTGCCCCTGCACAGCAGGGGCCTTATCCCCTTCGCGCGCGTGGAGCACCTTAAATACCTGGTGGCGGACGGGGAAGCCTCCTTTATAACCACCTCCAACTGGGGGCCCGGTTATTTTCTTACCACCCGCGGCGCCGCCGTAATAATAAAAGGCGCGCCTGCAGGCGCGGTGCTTGAAGACATCTTCTCGCGGGCCTGGACCGGCCCCTACGTCCAGCCGGTGGACCCGCTGAAGGAATACAAACCTGTAAAGAGGAGTTGAGCTGTAAACGGGGATGCAGGGGGTACTGCCCTGCTCACCCGTTGCGGAAAGGGGGCCCCGCCATAATTCCCCAAGGCGGGGGAGAAACCGGCGCAAGGGTTTCCTCGGCCCGGGTGAGCAGGGCAGTACCCCCTGCATACCCCGCAGGCCGGGGTTCCGAAGAAATTTTAAATGAGATAATCCCGAAGGCGGCGCTGGAAGAGAACCTGAGGGCCTTCCGCTCCGCCGGCCGCTGAACCGTCAGCGCTTCAGGTCCCTGCGCAGCGTGTCCATGTCCGCGTTGAAATTATTGTTTTGCCGGAGCGCCTTGTAGATGGCGTCCCCCAGCGTTTTCCCCGCCTCAATATCCGAAGGATGGTGCACGCCGCTTATTACGCGGTTTAGGGCGCTCAGGTCGGCGTAGCGCATATAGGTGCCGGCGTTCGCCGGGACCAGGGCGGAAAGCATAAGCCCGAAGACGCGGGCGGTGGCGGCGTGGCCGCTAGGGTAGGAATAGCCGCTGGCCTTGGCAATACAGGGCGTAAGCGCCGGGTCGCGCAGGAAAGGGCGGGGGCGCTTGTATTTTTCCTTGAGCAGGTAAACTATGGACCCCGTATCAGTTCTTACCTTTGAAAATATCTTCTCCACTTCGTCCGCGGCCGGGTTGCCGAAAGGGCTGACCGCGCCGAAAAAATCGTCATAAGTGGCGTCTGTCTGCGCCTTCGCCGCCTGGCACTGCGCCTCGGTGCGCTCCACCTGCCAGCGCCTGACCACGGCCAGGTCTTCTTTATCCGCGTCGGACCCGGCGGCCGGGGCCGCTGGTACCTGCGACATGTCCACCTGCCAGGGCGACAGGTAGTATATCCTGTCAGCCTGCCCGTCAAAGACGCCGGAGGCCGGGGCCGCTTCGGCCGCCCTGGGGGCCGGGACGGCCAGCCCCGTAAAAGGGGAGCCGAGGGTCAGATCGTCAATGGCCGACGCGGCAAAAAGACGTACCGGAAAAAGCGCCGGCGCGGCTATTAAAATCATTAAAACCGCAGCCCAAAGCCTGCGGCCTGCGGTGTGTTTATCGGTCATATGATCTCCCTTGGCTAAGGCGGCCTGTCCTGCCGCCGCTCGCGATAAATTACTATACAAAATTAGGCCGGCCCCCAAAAGGCGGTCAACGCTGCGTAGGCAGTTCGTAGAGCGCTATCTTCTTGTTAGTGTCGCCGAAATATTTAAGCGCCCACGGGGTGGGGAAAAAAATAACGGCGTTCCCGGCCGGGTCCGAGCCCAGGCGCACATTGTCGGCCAGGTGCACGGAGCCGCCCGCCAGGGTCTGCGCGCCCTCTTTGTCCAGCCAGCGCACGAACTGCCACGGCGCGGGCTCGAGCTTTGACTGCACTCCGTACTCCGCCTCCAGTCTGTACTGCGTCACCTCGAACTGCAGCGGACCCACGGCGGCCAGCAGCGGCGAAGAGCTGGGCGCGTCCTTTACCGTGAACTGCTGTACCACGCCCTCAAGGATAAGCTGCTCAAGCCCGTTGCGGAACGGCTTGAATTTGGACGGGACGGGGTTGTAAAGGAACGTGAAGCACTCCGGCGGAAAGCGGGGGATCTCGTTGAAAACCAGGGCCGGATTCTCTGTGAGCGTGTCGCCTATCTTGAAATCCTGGTGGCCTACCAGGCCCACTATATCCCCGGGCCAGGCTTCGTCCACCGTCTCCCGGTCCTGCCCGAAAAGCTTGTTGGAATTGGAAAGCCGCACTTTTTTGTCGCTGCCGGACAGGAATACGTTCATGTCGCGCGTGAACTTGCCGGAGCAGACGCGCACAAAGGCCACCTTGTCCCGGTGGCGAGGGTTCATGTTGCCCTGGATCTTGAAGATGAAGCCGGAGAAGGCCGGCAGCTCAGGGCTTACCACGCCTATAGAGGTCTCGCGCGGCCCGGGCGGCGCCGAATGCTCCACGAAACCGTCCAGCAGCAGCTGTATGCCGAAGTTGTTCACCGCGCTGCCGAAGAATACCGGGGTGGTTTCTCCCTCCAGCACCGCCTCTCTTGAAAACTCGGTTCCGGCCAGGTCCAGCATGCCCACTTCCTCAATAAAATTCCTGTAACTTACGGGTTCCATCTTGTCTTTGATGTGGCGGCCGCTTAAGTCGCTGATCTCCACGGGGGCTTTGAAGGCCCCGCCCGGGGTGCGCTCGAATAAATGCGCCTTGCGCGCGAGGCGGTCGTACACGCCGCGGAAATCCTTGCCGCTGCCCATGGGCCAGTTGACCGGGAAGGGCTTAAGGCCCAGCACCTTCTCCAGCTCGTCGATAAGCTCCAGCGGCTCACGGGACGGGCGGTCCATCTTGTTCATGAAAGTAAAAATGGGAATATGGCGGCGGCGGCAGACTTCAAAAAGCTTCAGGGTCTGGCTCTCGATCCCCTTGCCGGCGTCGATGACCATGATGGCCGCGTCCACGGCGGTGAGCACCCGGTAGGTGTCCTCGGAGAAGTCCCTGTGGCCGGGAGTATCCAGCAGGTTTATGCGGTATTTGCCGTAGTCGAACTGCAGCACCGTGGAACTGATGGAAATGCCGCGCTTTTTTTCAAGCTCCATCCAGTCGGAAGCGGTGGCGCGCTGGTTCTTGCGGGCCGTCACGGTGCCGGCCAGGTGCAGGGCCCCGCCGTAAAGCAGGAACTTTTCGGTCAGCGTGGTCTTGCCCGCGTCGGGGTGGGAAATAATGGCGAAAGTGCGCCTTCTTGAAATTTCGTCCATGGTGTGTAGCTGGGGGCCGGTATATAGGGTAACTTTTATCCGGGGCTCAAGACAAACACGCGGACGTTAATTTAGTATATTTTAAACATGAAAGACGAAATCGTGCGCGCGAACTCCATCAGGCGGGAATACGGAGAAGTGGTGGCGGTAAAAGACCTGGATTTTTCAGTGCCGAGGGGCGCGGTGATGGCCCTGGTGGGGCCCAACGGCGCGGGCAAGAGCACCCTGCTGAAAATGCTCGCCGCGGTCCTCGAGCCCACCCGCGGCACCGCAGTGGTGAACGGCGTGGACATCAACGAGAACCCGCGCGGCGTCCACGCCTCGGTGGGCTTCCTGCCCGATTTCTTCGGCCTTTACGAGGATATTTCCGTGGAGGAATACCTGGAATATTTCGCCAGGGCCTACGGCCTCCCCCGGGGCCGGCGGGAGAACGTCATCTCCCGCACGCTGGCCGACGTGGACCTGTCGGGCAAGGCCGGGGCGCAGGTGCAGGCCCTTTCCCGGGGCATGCGCCAGCGCCTGGCTATAGCCCGCACGCTGCTGCACGAGCCGCCGCTGCTGCTGCTGGACGAACCCGCCTCCGGCCTGGACCCCGAGTCCCGTCACGACCTGCAGAAACTGTTCACGCGCCTGTCGCGCTCCGGCAAAACGCTGATAGTTTCTTCTCACATACTTACGGAGCTTGAAGATTATTGTACGCACGTGGCCATCCTGCGCGAAGGCGCCCTGGTCGCCTGCGGCAGTCTCGCCGAGGTGAGCGCGGCCATAGTGACGGTACGGCGCATACGGGTGCGGGCGGCCGGTCCGCAGGAGCCGGCGCTGGCGCTGCTGCGGGCGGGCGGTCTTAAGAACCCGGCAATGTCGGCCGGCAGCGTGTTCTTCGACTTTTCCGGAGGGGACGAGGACCTGGCCGGCGTCCTGAAAGGCCTTATTGACGGCGGCCTCAAGATCGCGCATTTCGGCGAGGAAGGCGGCGGCATACAGGACACCTATCTGGCCTCCCTGGAGAAAAAAATATGACCCGGCTTTCGGAACTCTTCCCCGAGATCTACCGCTACCGGGCGCAGGAAGCGGGGTATATAAAGCTTATTTCCGGCTTTTGCGCCGCGCTGGCGCTGTGCCTGGCCGCCGCCTGGTCCATAGCGCACACGACGGGCTCCTGGAAGGATTACCTGTCCGTTATAACTTATATGCAGTTCGATATGCTGGTTTTTTACGGGGCGCTCTGCACGGCCAAGTCCGTCACGCAGGAAAGAGCCGGCCGCACCTGGGACTTCCAGCGCCTTACGCCGCTTTCCTCTTTCAGACTTGCCGCCGGCAAGTTTATGGGGGCGCCGGTTTTTGCCTGGTTCCTTTTCGCCTGCCTGCTGCCAGCGGCGCTGATAACCGCGGTACTGGCGCCGGAAGCGGACTGGACTTTTTTCAGCAGGTACGCCACAGGGACTTCCTGCGCCCTGCTCTTTATAGCCGCGGGGCTGCTGGCTTCGGCTTATGACGACACCGGCGGCAGCGGCATGGGCCACCTTTCCGGCCCGCTGACGGGAATTGTCGGTGTGGTTTTCCTTAATGCCGCGTTCCGGTACCTGAACAGCTGGGCCGGGCCTTACGCCGAACCCCTGTCTTTTTACGGCTGGGAAATGGGAGAGGTTTCTGGCGCGCTGTTCATTACGGCCGGGTTCCTGGCCTTCGCGGCCTGGGCCTTTCTCGGAGCCAGGTGCCGGATAGGCCGGGACCTGCTGGAACGCCGCCGCCTGTGGCGCCTGCCGGCTTTTCTGTTCTTCCTGGCCTGGTTTGTATCGGGGACAGGCTACTCAGAAGCCGCCCGCTCTTCCGGCGTGCTTGTAAGCGCGGTGCTGCTGCCGGGGCTTACCGCCTATATGGCGGCTTTCCTGTCGCGCGAGCGGAGCGAATACTGGCGGCGCTGGCTGGCCGGGGCCGGCCGCGCGCGGCGCCTGGACGACGCGCCCGCCTGGCTTAAAGGCGCGGCCTCCGTGCTGGTAATAGGGGCCTGCCTCTGGCTTGTTAACTTTTACTTCGCAAACCCCGTGGAACGACAGAACGGCAGGCTTTTGTTAATATTGCCCTTGTTCCTGCTGCGGGATCTGTTCTTTCTGCAGTGGTGCCGGTTCTCGAAGTCCCGCCGTCCCGAGATGATGGCGCTGGCCTATATTGCGCTGGCCTACGCGCTGCCGCTTATAATACTGGCGCCGGCCGGCCTGCGCGGCCTGCTGCCGGTTTTTGTGCCTTATGCGCCGGCCGGCGTGGGCGCGGCCGCTAACCTGGCGGGGCCTGTCGCGCAGGTACTTGCCATGGGTTATATTTTCTACAGGAAAACGAAAGCCGTGCTGGCGGGTAATAATTAGCGCCGTTTAAGCCTGGGCGCGCCGCAAAACGGCCGCCCCGGCTATTTACTCCCTCCGCGGGGCAAATACAGTTCCAGCCTAAACCCTGAAATATCCGCATAAAATCCGGTTGCCCCGCCAGAAATACCGGCGGGGCGTTTTTTGCGCGGTGAAACTGTGGCGGTAGCCGAGTCTTAAAGTGCGGCTTTAATGGCCGCTTCGGCCGCGCGCACCAGGGCGGCCAGCGGCAGCGAGGGCGGAACGGCCTTGCAGGATTTTTCCCGCAGGACCATTTCAGTCGTCAGCGGCAGGTGGATGAAAGCGAACCTGGTGGGCAGGCCCTGTGAGGCTATGGCGTGCATGGCCTCGTACATAAGGGCGTTGCAGACATATGCGCCGGCGTAGTTGCTGACGCGGGCCGGAACCTTGGCGCGTTTTACTGCGGCGGCGAGTTTGAGCGGGTCGATCCCAGTGAAATAGGCGGCCGGGCCTTCCGGCTTTATTAATTTGCCCCGGGGCATGCAGCCGGCGTTGTCTTTTATCCCGTAGTCCTGTATGTTCAGCGCGAAGCGCTCTATCCTGACGGAAGCCTCGCCCGCGGCCAGACCGAACGAGACCATCACTTCCGGCTTAAGCCGCGCCAGCAGCGCGGGAACCAGCCGGGCGGCGGCCCTGCCGCTGACCGGCATCTTTTGCTTATACACCCGCCAGCCCCGGAAAACGGAAGGCTTCAGGCGCGACATGACTTCCAGCGCGGGATTGGTCCCGAGCCCGGCGAAAGGTTCAAAAGCGGTTATCAGGAGTCTTTTCATACCAATATTATATTTTATCCCTCTTTAAAAACCCCTGTTTTTTTTGCCGGAAAAGGCAGCTTGGGCTTTTTGCCGGGGTATTGAGCCCCGGATGGGAAGAAAAATTACGCGGGCCTTACGCCGAAGGTGCTTTCCGCACCGCGGTCATATATGCTGAAGGCGGGTTCTTTCCAGCCCGCCCGGGACCGGCCAGCGGAACTCTGTTCCGGTTTATACGATGGCCGTGGTAAGGGCGGCAAGACTGTGCGCATAAATCTGGTCTCCCTGCATACCGAAAACAAAGCCAACGCCGATGTAAGGCGTAAGCAGTTCGAACTTTCGGTCAAGGAGCTCACGGTTCCCGGAGACCCTGCGATACTTGCCGGCGATCTCAATACACTTTCCCCCGGCGAAGGCAGCGCTTTCCGCAAATATCTCAAGAAAGAGTTATTTATCGATCGCTCCAAAGGAGATGCCCAGGGAACCCATATACTCAACATGCGCCTGGACTGGGTGCTACTGCAGCCCGGAACGGATAACTCACTGCTCTCCAAGTCTTACAGGGTATAGATGAAGAAGGGGCGAGCTACCAGCCCCCCATTATCGCGGAATTCGAGGCTGAGTAATTTCGGGACAGCGGGCGGAGTTAATGCGCGCGCCGTTAGCGAACAAGGTGCGCACGAAAAAGCCTTGGCCTGTATACATCCCGCTTTTTGGTACTATGGATAAATTTGAAGACGGGAAAGCGGTTTTAAAAAAATCCAGGCAGAGAAAAGAGCGAGCCGCGAAAGTGCCGGCGATAACAAGCCTTATATTTACGGCGGACATTTTGATATCATTGTCGCAAGGCAGCTTCAGCCCGGTGGCCGCTCCCGAAACGCTCTTATGTTTACTACAGGTACTCCGGCCGGCTCGCTCAGGGCGGTGGCCGACACAAAAAATTGCCTTGCCGCTAGACGGGGCCAGGGCAGATGCGCTGACGTCGACTGGAACAAGATAGAAGCAATAACGATGACAGATAATTAACCTGGAAAAATCAGATCTTGAGTTTTGCCATTTTACATCTGAAGAGAATTTGCCGTTACAGGCTGCTATGGATAAAAACGAAACCGACGATGGCGTTTACAGGCGCACGGCCCTGCGCGGAGCTTTGTGGACTATTCCTTTATGGGCGGCTATACTAGAGAGTTGTTTCGCCACGGCTTCCGGGCGATTCGGCGCTTTTACTCTTACCTGGCCGGAGTCCGTAGGAAACGCGCTTTATGTTCTGTTATTTTTGGGTTCTTCGCTTTGTATGCTGTTTAGCTTCGTGCTGACAAGCCGGCCGCTGGACTTTACTGACGCGGCAAAGAAGGGGCTAAGCTCCGCGCTGACCGTGGCCGCCGCATACCTGGGGTTCGGGTTTGCCGCTCTTTTTAGCGCCGACCCCAAAGGGCGGGCTTTGGGAGTAGCCTTCGGTCTGCTGAGCGCATCAGGCGCCCTGGTCGCCGCCTTAATCGGAGCTTTTATAAAATTGGGCCTCCAAAGCCTGGGCAAAACCATTTTAAACCCGTACCGAAAATCGCCATTCCCGCCGCGAAAATAAGGGAAAGGTTTTTAGACATATTTTAAAATGTAAAACCGCCGGGAAAGCCCGGCGTTTTTTTGTTATGTGTTACGTGCTGCCGGTATTGTCTTGCCGCCCCGCGGTATTATTGGAAATGGTCTTTTTTAAACTGCAGGATTTTAGCCCGGTTGGCGTCCCGCAGGGCTGTTAGCGCGGCATTTTGCCGTATTTTTTGGCCTTCACAGCCTTGTGGATCTCCGCCGCCCGTTTATTTTTCAGCTCGGCGAAGGCCGCTGCCTTTTGCCCTTATTCCTTTAGTATCCACACGCGGGAAGCGAACGGGTCGAAAACCACGGCGCCGAGGTCCGTCAGAAAAGAACCGCCCAGCTGGGCTGAAGGCTTGGTGTGCGTGCTTATGCCGCCGCAGGACACGGCCGCCGCGGGGGTGCGCTTAACGTAGATCACCGCATCGCGAAAACTGCGCGCGGCGCGGCTGTCTTCGGCTACGAATTCAACGGCGCCCTTGTTAAGGCGGTAAGCCTCAACGGTTTCGTTAACCCCCGGCACGCAGGTGGACAACTTCTTGTCGTTCTCCGGCCAGCGGACCAGAGCGGCGGGATCGGCAGCCATTATCCGCGCGTAGAGCGCGGCGTTGATATTTACCGAATGCCGCACTAAGTAGTCACTGTAGCCGGTATCCAGCTGCGCGCGCGCGGCCACGCCCGCCACGCGTACAGGCACGGCTGGGATGTTAGGTACCGTAAGCGGTCCGGCATAGTTCTCGTTCAGCGCGCTGAGCGGCAGCAGTTTGCGCAGATCGTCCGAAAAATACCCGGCCACTGACAGCGGGGCGAAACCGGCGGCTTGCAGCGCTCCGGGAGAGCAGAAATCCCCCTGTCCGGAGTGAGACAGAACGCCCGTCCGGAAGTTCAGCGTGTAGGCGTTCTCGCTTAGAAAATCGGTGCCTACGATGCCGGCCTGCCTTGTATCCAGCATAAGCCCGGAATAATCGGCGGTGAGCAGCTGCACGCTCCCAAGGTTGTCAATAAATGTGAAGTCATCAAAGGCGCATTGCCTGCCAGGGCCCGCCTGGCCGCAGCTGCCCGGCACGGGCCTTACGCCGGGCATGGCTTTCAGGTCGATGGAGGAAACATTGGCGCCGTAATCCAGCAGGAACTGCCCGCGTGCTGCGCCTACCAGCACTTCCCTATAAGGCATTTCTTTGGACACCCGCAGGGGAACGGCCCGGCCCAGACAAGCGGGACTACTCCCGGCATCCGCCGCCTGCACGTATTCGGGCAGGCGCACCGGCGGCTCCGGCACAGCAGAAACGGCCGCCGACAGTAAAGCTAAATAGACTGCTCCTTCGATCATATTCAAACCTGAAGCAAAAAGTCTTCTGGTACTTTTTACAAATTATCTGTCCCAATAGGTATTTTATCAATTTAATCAAAGTTTTTCGTTGCCCCTGTAAATGGCCTGCGGCGGCGCGCAGGGCACTAATAACGTCTTTGTCGGTAAAATACGGGGTGGCTATCCTGATGGTCTTCTGCGCCGTGCCTATGGCCCGCATTTAGCTGGGATTATTACCCGCGCGCCAAAACCCACGGTCAGGCACGCCGGATTTTTTTACCGCGCTCGCCGCTCAAACGTTGTAAAATATACTCGAATCAGGGAGGGACGAATATGAAAAGAAACCTGAAATTGATGTTGGCGTTTTCGATTATGGCCGGTTTTATTTTTTCGCTCGGCGGCTGCAGCACCGTGCCAAAGGGCGCAGCCCGCACAGCGCGGATCACCGCGGGGCAGCTGCAGGCCAGCGGCGCCGGCATAGTAAGCGCCGACACGCAGACAGTCACGTTCCGCGTAAAGTGCGCGGTATGCGGCTACGTAAGCGAGCCTTTCACCATCCCCACGCCGCAGGCCGGCAAGCCCTATATTCTGAACTGGACCTGCCCCAGATGCGGGCATAAGCAGACGGTACTGATTAAACTGGTCTAACAGTCTGCTGAAAAACCCTACTCGGAAGCGAAACTGCGGATTTTGATGCCGA
>JAVHRY010000140.1:0-6411 GCA_036171915.1 Elusimicrobiales bacterium
CTGGCGGGGGGAAACCGACGCAAGGGTTTCCATCTTCCAGGGTTCGCGGGGCAAAACCCCGGCCAACCTTAACCTTACATAGAGACCGGTGAATAGTTATAATAGCCGTCAGGAGGACGCTTTTACGGGTTACTATTCCGGATTTGCGGTTCACAGTACAGGATTTATATGAAAAAGAAGGCGGTCGTTCTTTTCTCCGGCGGGCTGGATTCCACCACCGCGCTGTGCTGGGCGCTGGACAGGGGGTATGAATGCCTGGCAGTTTCTTTTAATTACGGCCAGCGCCACGCGCGCGAGAACGCGGCGGCCCGCTCCATAGCCAGGCGCCTGGACGTAAAACTCTACCAGATAAAGCTGGCTTTCCCCTGGTTCGCCGGCTGCGCGCTGGTGAACCGCAGCATGAAGCTGCCCGATATACGCCTTTCAAAGATAGGCAAGGCGGGCGCCATCCCGTCCACCTACGTGCCCGGCCGCAATTTGGTTTTTGCCTCGGCGGGTTTTTCCCTCGCCGACGCCGTGGACGCGGAGGCCGTGGTGCTGGGCCCGAACGTGGTGGATTATTCCGGCTACCCGGACTGCCGCCCTGAATTTTACCGCGCGCTGGAAATTGCCGCGGCTTACGGCACGCGCCGCGGGGCCGGCGGAAACAAGATCAAGCTGCTTACGCCGCTTATAAAATTAAGCAAGGCCGGCATAGCGCGGCTCGGCATAAAGCTTAAGGCGCCGCTGGAACTCACCTGGTCCTGCTACCGCGGCGGCAAGCTCCCCTGCGGCCGCTGCGACTCCTGCAAACTGCGCGCCAAAGGCTTCGCGGACGCGGGGCTTAAAGACCCGGCGCTGCCGTAGATCGGGAAGAGTAAAGCGTAAATAGACACGGAAAAAGGGAGAAGACTATGGTTGCGGCTTTTAACGCTGTTCGCGCTCGCCGGTTTCCGATCGGCGCCTTATGACCGCCCCCATCTCCGAGATTTTTGTCTCCGTCCAGGGGGAGGGGCTTTATTGCGGGCAAAGGCAGGTTTTTCTGCGCTTTGCCGGCTGCAACCTGGCCTGCGGCTATTGCGATGAGCCGGCCTCCCATAAGATTGCCGCAGCCAAAGCCCTGTCTCCCGGGGAAGCGGCAGCCGAAGTTATAAGGCTGGCCAAAAGCGGCGGGGCCGGAAATGTCTCTTTTACCGGCGGGGAGCCGCTGCTGCGCTGGGAATTTATAAAAGCCATGGCGCCTTCCCTTAAAAAAGCGGGGCTGCGCCTGCACCTGGAGACCAACGGCGTGCTTTACCGGGAACTCTCCAAAGTGGCGGGCCTGGCCGACGTTATAGCCATGGATATAAAACTGCCCTCCTCCACCGGGCAAAGGGCGTACTGGGCCGCGCATAAAAAATTCCTGGCCGTGGCCCCGGCTAAAACCTTTATAAAGACCGTAGTCACTTCAAAAACAAAGATGTCTGATTTTCAAAAAGCCGTCAGGCTGGCGGCCGCCGCGCGGGCAGGACTGCCTTTTTTTATACAGCCCGCTACGGCCCGCCGGGGCGGCGTAAAACCGCCGCCGGCAAAATTCCTTAAAGAAGCCTGCTGCCTGGCGGCGGCTGAACTTAACACCGTAAGGATACTGCCGCAGCAGCACCCGGTGTGGGGCGTAAAATAAAGCCCCGGGCCGGTTAAGGGAGGAAAAATGAGCGACGGAACCTTTTTAATAGATTGCCCTGTCTGCAAATGCCGCATAGAAGTGGACCGGCGCACCGGCAAGGTGCTGCGCCACTGGGACAAACCCGCGGTGAAGGAAGGCTCCGATCCCATGCAGGAGGCCTTTAAAAAAATGAAGGAAGATAAAGGCCGCCTGAACGACTATTTCGCGAACGCCGGCAAGTCCCTGGAAGATAAGAAAAAAGAGCTGGACGAAAAGTTCGAAGCGGAAAAGAAGCGCATAAAGGATTCAGGCGACACCTCAAAACCTGAAACGCCCTGGGACCTGGATTAGGCGGCTCCTCCCTCCGCCGCCCGCCGCCGGGTGGCGCAACTGGCCGGCGCCTTCGCTTTGCTCCACCCTGCGGTGAACATTTTTACCAGGAGAATCTTTTTTTGACACGGTAGTACCTGGCGGATTCCCGGCCTTGACAGCCGGTAAAGCAAACTCATACAGTATCTTTTCTCGGGATAGGGTCTTGATTGCGCTTACGGGGTTTTGGGGACATGGATTTATCTATCAGGCGGAGTTCTATATTTTTCTTGTTAGCCATGCTCTGCTGCCTTGCTCCGGCCCGGGCGCAGGTCCCCGCCTTTGTAGGGGGGGAGGGCACATTAAGCGGCACGATCTCAACACCGGAGCAGCCGGCCGGCTCTTCGGTAACCGTCGCCGTCTCCACCGGCTATTTCCGTGCTGAAGCCGTTTCAACATTCACTTTTGAAGCCCAGGGAACCAGTTTTAACTATAGTCTTACGCTGCCGGCGTATACCACTTATTATCTGATCGCTTTTGAGGGTGTTTTAGGCGCTAATGGGCCGCCCCCCGGCGCGCCGATAGGGGTTTACGGCAATTACGCGCCGGTGTATATAGCCTCCGGCGCGGCCGTCCCTGATATAAATTTCACAATAGCCGCGGACACCCAGCCGCCCTTATCGGCTATAACCTCGGTAGTGGCTGGTTCCACAATAACCGCTTTACCCGGCATTTCGGGCACGGCTTTTGATGCTGTGGGGGTTGATTCTCTTGAAATTGCCGCGCGGGATGTAACAACCGGCCTCTGGTGGAACGGCCCGGGCGGGCAGGTCTGGGTATCTACCGATATTGTCCCGCTTTTCTATCCTTTTTATGAAAATTTCCAGGGCGCTCCCGACGCGCCGGCCTGGGCCATAGGGTGCGACACCGGTTCGGAAGGGCCGTTTAACGGATTTTCCTCGCATTTAGCCGCCGGACATATTTATAAATTGTACCTGCGCGCTAAGGATTTCACCGGCAATATCCAGCAAACAGGCGGCACGGCTGTTTTCACCTGGGCCGGCCCGCAGGGTGATGTAGCGCCCAACTATGTACAAGGCCTTACCGGCTCCGCGCTGGGCATTTCGTCCGTCTCCTGGACCTGGCAGGCCGTCATCGGCGCAAATGGTTATGCCGTTACTTCCAGCACCGGCATCTTCCTGTCTTCCGTTACCGCCGCTTCCTTTATAATTACAAAACCGGGGCCTAATGCCCCGCGTTATGTTTGCGTGGCGGGTTATAATGTCTACGGCACAGGCCCGCGCACCTGCCCGCCGGCCCCCGTATATACGCTGGCGGCAGTCCCCGGAGTATCCGGAATAGTAGCGGTTTCTTCATATAGTTTAACCGTAAAATGGGGCCCCGGCGGCAACCCGGCAGGCACGCTTTATGAGTTGAGCGGTTCAACCGCTGATTTCCAGGGCGGCATTTCCACCTCCGTAATAGTTGGCTCCGGCACGGGCGACATCTATGTAACCGTTCCGGGGCTTTCCCCCGCAACAACTTACTACGTAAAAGTACGCGCCATAAACGGCGATTCCATTACCTCCGCGTATAATGCTTCGCTATCCGTAAAAACGTTCTCCGCGCCGCCGGAGGCCCCGGTAAACCTGGCCGCGGCCTATAACCCCGCCGCCGCAAAAGTTTCGGTTTTCTGGTCGCCCGCGGCTGCGGGGGTTCCGGCCGTTTCCTTTAATATGTACAGATCGGCGGAGCCTGACCCGGCCGCCTTTTATACGCTGGGTTCCACCGCAAGCCTTTATTTTGACGATTACGCCCTGTATTCGACAACTTTTTACTACAGCATCGCCGGGCTGAACTCCGACGGGGTAGAGGGCGCGCGTTCCGCGCCGTTCCGGCTGGTAGTGGACGCGGACCCGCCGTGCGGGATAAGCGACCTTCAGGTTTCTTCTTACCCGGCCGCTGATAATTCCGCCCTGCTTTCGTGGACCGCGCCTTATGATAATACGGCGCCGGCTCATTACCTTATTAAGGCCGGCCTCTCCCCGGTTACCGGCGGCAACTGGGGGGATGCCGTTGTTGTGGGGACTACCGCGGCCGCCGTTCCCATCGGCGCGGTACAATCTTATAGTGTTCCGGTCTATTCCACGGAGACCTTAAAATTCTTCGCGGTTCGGGCTTTTGACGCCGCGGGCAACGCTTCCCCTGTCTCCAACTCCGCCGTTCTGGACCTTTTGCCGCCTTCGGTGGCGGTGGGCTCACCGCTTCAGCCGGATGTCCCGGTTACGCGGCCCTTTTACCTGCACATAGAGGCGTCCGACAATTACGATATAGACAAGGTGGAATTTTTGGCGGATAATATTGTTATAACGTCGGCGGTTGTGCGGTCCGCTGTATATACCTCCGATTATCTCTGGGACATAGGGGCTTATTCGGACGGGAACCATGTTTTTACGGTAAAGGTATATGACCTGTACGGCAACGCGGGCCAAAAGCAATTCCCGGCGCTGGTAAACTATACGCCCCCGGCCGCGCCGGTTATAAGCCTGCCGGCGGATAATTTCTTCGTGGCCGGTTCCACCATCGCTGTGGCCGGTTCCGCCGAGCCCGGCACTTATGTTTCCGTCTTCGTAAACGACGCTTTTGCGGCCTCGGTCGAAGTGAACTCGGCCGGCTTTTTTTACGCGGCCGCCGTCCCGCTTGGCGGCGACGGCGCCGTTTCCCTGGCGGCGCAGGCCGTGGACGCGCATGGGGCAAGCCCCCGCTCGGCCGGTATTGCCGGCGTGGTGGATACCGGCCCGCCCGGCGCCCCGGTTTCCCTGGCGGCCCAGCCCGGCGCGTACGGCAAAGTAGCTCTTTCCTGGTCCGCCCCGGACGGTGAAACGCCGGCTTCTTACAATCTCTACCGTTCAACCCTGGAAACCGTATTGGCCGAAGGCGGCGCCCCTTCCGAAACGCTGCGTTCCGCAAGCGGCATAAAAGCGCTTGAATTCGCCGATACCCCTTTCCCCGACGGCGTTTATTATTACGCGGCGGCCTCCGTGGACGCGGCGGTTAATCTCAGCACCCTTTCCAACGTGGCCGCGGCTGTTTCGGATTCGCAGCCGCCCGCCGCCGCTCTAACCCTGCCCGGCAGAACGCCGCCGCTGGGCGCCGGCAGTTACCGGCTTGAACTTGCCGTTTCTGAAGTGCTTTCCGAACCTCCCTACCTGGTCTTTGCCGCGCCCGCCGCCAACCCGGCGCAGATAGCGCTTGCGCCTTCCTCGCCTTATGTCTGGGCCGGTACGCTTACCATTACGCAGGCCATGGCTTCGGGAACGGGCTATTTTACTTTCCAGGGGGTGGACCTTACCGGGAACGCGGGCAACAGTATAACCGCTGGTTCCGCCCTGGAGCTTATGACCGACGGCCCGGCGGCCGAAATCTCTTTTGACCCGCCGGCGGGCCCGGCGCTTAAAGCCGGCGCTTACGCGCTGACCCTGGCTTTAAGCCATGCCGCCGCTTCCGCGCCGGAATTATATTTCTCCGTAGATTCAGGCAGCCGGGCGGTGGCCCTTTCTTCCGCAACCGGTTTCACCGGCTGGCGCGGCGTTATAGCAGTGGACCAAACCACCGGTGAGGGGCTGCATAATTTAACTTATAGCGCGTTGGACACGCTCGGCAATACCGGCACGCTTATGGGCGGCGCCACTTACTTTATAGCGGATACCCTTGCCACAGGGGCGCCGGTATCCCTGCACTGGTCCAACGGTCCCGGCGGGCTTGTGAACCTTGCCTGGTCCGCGCCGCTGGGTGAGAAACCTTTGCATTACTGTGTTTACCGGGACAGCGCCCTGGTAACCTGCGCCGTAACGCCCAAGGCCGATGATTTCAGCGGCGCTTATTCGGAAACTCCTTCGGAAAGCGCGCACGACTATTACGTTACCGCCCTGGACGCGGCCGCTAACGAAAGCGCCGCCGGCGGGGTTGTGCAAGCCGTGGCGGACAACACCCCGCCCGCCGCGCCGCAGCTTCTGTCCGCCGTGGCCGAAGCCTCCTCCGTCGCCCTCTCCTGGGCCGCCGGCGGCGGCGAACCCCCGGCTTCTTACCGGCTTTACCGCGCCACCTATAGCATAACTTCAACCGCCGGGCTCACCTACAGGATCCTGGCGGGCGCTGCCGCCGCGGATACCCCCGCCAGGGACGGCGTTTACCATTATGTTATAACCGCGCTGGACCTGCCCGGCAACCAGAGCGCGCTCTCTAATGAACTAACCGTAAGCTACGACGCCGCCGCGCCCGAAATAACCATTACCGGCGTGCAAGACGGCGCCTATTATAACGCCGCCGTGCAGCCCGTTTTTGCCGCCGTTGATCTTAACCTGGCCGCTTCTTCCGCCCTGCTTAATAATGCCGCGTTCGCTTCCGGCGCGGCGGTAGCGGCTGACGGCGCTTATACGCTTACCGTAAACGCTTCCGACGCGCTGGGCCACGCGGCC
>JAVHRY010000141.1:0-24791 GCA_036171915.1 Elusimicrobiales bacterium
GGTACGAACAGAAGGCCGTCTGCATACTGCTGACGCTGCTGTCTCTTGGTATAAAAAATATCCGCCTTGGGCCCACGCTGCCGGCTTTTATTACCCCGGCCGTGCTGAAGGTGCTTATAGAGAAGTTCAACATCATGCCGGTGACCACCGCCGAGAAAGACCTGGAAGCTGTTCTGGGAGCCAAGACCGCGGCATAACAGGCGCCCGCGCAGCTATCGGGAAAGCGCCGCCCCGCTTAAACCGGGGCCCGCCAGCGGGTAGGCTGCCGCTAAAGGAAATCATGAAGCTTATTAAAGACCATAAAGACGACCTTAAGGGCGTGCCCTTAAAGGCCAAAGATTTAGTAAAGTACGACAAGGGCGCTGTTGTAAGCCGCACGATAATAGAAAAAAATACCGGCACCGTCACCATCTTCTCCTTCGACAAAGGCCAGGGGCTGAGCGAGCACACCGCCCCGTTCGACGCGCTGGTGGAAATACTGGACGGCGAGGCGGAGATCTTCGTCGCCGGAAAAATAAACAAGGTTCAAGCCGGAGAGTTTATAATAATGCCGGCCGGCAAACCGCACTCGCTTAAGGCCGTTAAGAAGTTCAAGATGGCCCTGATAATGATAAGGTCGTGAAATCCGGGAGATTAATGCTCCGATATCTTTCTTCCCTTCGCTTTTTCTTCTCGCTGCCAGCGGTGCTGGGCGCGGCTTGCGTCTGCCAGGCCATCAACTGCCCAAGTACCTGAACGCCCGCGGCGGGAAGAAGTTGAACTTCGACAAGTAAGCGGAATTTAAGGACCCTTTCGGCTAGCAGGAAAAACTGTAACGGAAAGTGAATATAACTATGCTGCCCACAAAAAACGACCTTGAAAAGACATACAGAGAGTTCAATAAGCCGGAGTTCATACATCCGGATCCGTTGGAATTCGTCTGGCGGTATAAAAACCGCTCCGACCGCGAGATTTCCGGGCTGATAGCGGCCTGCCTGGCTTACGGGAACGTGACGCAGATCCTTAAGAGCGTGGAAAAGGTGCTGGGGCCCATGGGCCCGTCGCCGGCGGCCTGGCTGAAAAAGTCCGACAAGGCGCTTATCAAAAAGACCTTCACGGCTTTCAAACACCGCTTCACCACCGGCGCGGAAATGGCGGTTTTCCTCACGAACATCAAACAGGCCATGGCGAAGCACGGCTCGCTTGAAAACCTTTTCCTGCTGGGGTATGCCCCGAAGGCCGCAACGGTAGAGGAAGCTATTTATAAATTCGTCAACGCCTTCAACGCGCTGGGCTGCGCGCCCTCGCTGACCCCCTGCCCGGAGCACAAAAGCTCTTTTAAACGGATAAACCTGTACCTGCGCTGGATGGCGCGCAGGGACGCCGTGGACCCGGGGGTCTGGACAAGGATCTCCCCCTCCAGGCTTATAATACCGCTGGATACGCACATGCGGCAGGTTTCTATGGGCATGGGGATAACGAAACGTAAAGATACGTCCATGAAAACCGCGGCCGAAATAACGGCTTTTTTCCGGCGGATAGAACCTGCGGACCCGGTGAAGTACGACTTCGCCCTGACGAGGGCCGGGATCCGCAGAAACAATGTGAAGATTTAGTAGAATATAAGTTCGCTAAACGCTGTCGGCGGGGGCCGGCGGGGCGGAAATACACAGGAGGAAATCATGAATATTAAAGGTTCAAAGACCGAGAAAAATCTGCTGGCGGCTTTTGCGGGAGAATCCCAGGCCCGCAACCGCTACACCTATTTCGCCAGCGCCGCCAAGAAAGAGGGCTATATACAAATAAGCCTGGCTTTCGAGGAGACCGCCAACCAGGAGAAGGAGCACGCCAAGCGCTTCTTCAATTTCCTCGAAGGCGGGGACCTGGAGATAACCGCCACCTTCCCGGCGGGCAAGGTCTGCGGCACCGCTGCCAACCTTAAGGCCTCCGCGGCAGGCGAGAACCACGAATGGGGCAGCATGTACCCCGGCTTCGCCAGGATCGCCCGCGAAGAGGGCTTCGAGCCGGTAGCCAGGACTTTCGAAGCCGTCTCGATAGCCGAAAAGCACCACGAGGCCCGCTACCTCGGCTTCCTGAAGAACCTGGAAGAAGGCAAAGTTTTCAAGAAGAACAAGAAGACCAGCTGGCGCTGCATCAACTGCGGCTACGTACACGAAGGCGAAGCGGCCCCGGAGAACTGCCCGGCCTGCGCCCACCCCAAGGCTTACTTCGAGGTGCTTGCGGAGAACTGGTAAACCTGGCCCGGGAAGCGCAAAGCGGAAAGCGTAAAGAGTTAAACAGGGAACCTTTGCGCGCGCTTTGCGGTTCACACTTCCCGCTTTAAGCACAAATGGAGAAACTTATGGATGAAAATAGCAGCGACGAAGTTAAAAAAGAACTTGTAAAGCGCACCGTCACCATGCAGGGCCGCCCGATGGTTCTGGCCGGAAACGAAATAAAGGTGGGCATGACGGCGCCGGACTTCAAGGTTACGGGCAACGATATGCTGCCCATGAAATTCTCGCGCACCTACGGCGGGAAAATAGCCGTCATAAGCGCCGTGCCCTCGCTGGACACCCCTGTCTGCGACCTGCAGACCCGCCGCTTCAACAAGGAAGCCGAGGCGCTGGGGCCCGACGTGGGCGTGCTGACCGTCAGCATGGACCTGCCTTTCGCGCAGAAGCGCTGGTGCGGCGCGGCCGGGATCAAAGCCGTGCGCACGTTCTCGGACTACCAGAAGGCCGACTTCGGTAAGAGCTGGGGCGTGCTTATAAAGGACCTGCGCCTGCTGGCCCGCGCCGTGTTCATAGTGGACAAGGACGGCATCGTTAAGTACGCGCAGGTTGTCCCCGAGGTCAGCAAAGAACCGGACTACGACGAGGTCGTTACCGCCCTGCGGGCGCTGGTATAGAACCCGCGCCGCGGGCGGACTGAAAGTTAAAGGAGATAAATTATGGCAGAGAAACGCGAGATCTATAAATGCGAAGCCTGCGGCAACATAGTTGAGGTGCTGCACGGCGGCGCGGGTGTGCTGGTCTGCTGCGGTTCCGACATGAAGCCCATGTTTGAGAATACCACCGACGCCGCCAAAGAAAAGCACGTGCCGGTTATCGAGAAGACCGAGAAGGGCATAAAGGTAAAGATCGGTTCGGTCCCCCACCCCATGGAAGAGAAGCACTTTATAGAGTGGATAGAACTGGTCGCCGACGGCAAGATCTTCAGGGAATTCCTGAAGCCGGGCATGGCTCCCGAAGCCGTCTTCTGCCTTTGCTTCACTCCCAAGACCCTGGAAGCGCGGGAATACTGCAATCTGCACGGGCTTTGGAAAGCCTGAGATAATAAAGGGAGACTTAAATGAAAAAATACGTCTGCAAGCTCTGTGGCTATGTCTACGACCCCGCCGTAGGGGACCCCGACAATAATATCCCCGCCGGCACGGCTTTTGAGAAACTGCCGGCTACCTGGGTATGCCCCGTCTGCGGCGCCGGCAAGGAAGAGTTCGAAGCGGAGAATTGAAAAGCGCCGCCGGCGATAAAAAGAGGCCGGGACTAAGTCCCGGCCTCTTTTATTTGTCCCTTAAATCCGGCGCGGTTCCACCCGGCTACTCGGCGCGCAGCGCGTCCGCCGGCTTCAGGCCGGCCGCCACCCAGGCCGGGTAGATGGCGAACACGAAAGCCGTCAGCACGGCGATAAAGACCGAGACTAAAGGCATCCAGGGCTTTATATGGCTAGCGTCCATCCCGATCATCACCTTCACCGGCACGCCCCACAAATAGCCTATCGCTGACCCCAGCACGCCGCCTATCAGCCCGAGCATGACGGCCTCCACGATGAACTGCAGCATAATGTCGCCGCGGCTGGCGCCTATGGCCCGCCGTATGCCGATCTCTTTAGTGCGGGCGAACACCGTGGCCAGCGTGACGTTCATTATGCCTATGCCGCCGGCTATGAAAGCCAGCATCCCCAGCGAAATAGTTACCAGCGACGCCTTTATACTGTCCCCTATGCGCTCCCTGATAAGGTCCAGCTGGTTCTCGATTATGAAATATTCCTCGTCTCCGGATTCCTCGTAGCCGAAACGGATCTTAAGGAAATTCTTCAGCCGCCGTATCGACTCCTCGAAGGTGCGCTCGTTGCCGGTATCTATGTTCACGTCCAAGGACTGGTTCGGCCGGACGAAGCCGTAATGAGAAAGGGTGGTGACGGGCGCAAGCACCTTGTAATCCTGGTTAGACCCCAGGATAGTGCTGGGGCGTTTGGAATACGGAAGCTCCTCGAGGATCCCGATGACCGTGAAAGTGAAGCCGTCTATGATGACCGTTTTGCCGAGCAGATCGTTATGGTCCACCATCGTGTCGAAATTGGCCGTGTAATTCCACTGCCTCATCCTGCTTTTATAGAAGCCGTTGATGGGCGGGAGGGCGCTTTTGCGCATAAGGACGCAAACCCTGAGCTTGTTCTCCACGTCGTTCCAGTCCAGGAAGCGGCCCTTGAGCGTGTAGACGTAATCGCGCTTTATCCATTCCGGAGTAACGCCGGTAAGGCTGGTGACCATGCGCCTGCCGCCGTACTCGAACACGTTATGCCAGGTCCTGACTTCCGGAGAGATCATATAGAACTCCGGCATCTTTTCCCTGAGGTTGACGACGTCCTCGTAAGCGATAGCCGGAGGCGGCGTGTAATCCTCCGTGGAGGCGTAAGCCAGGCCGGAGTTCTGCGTGAGTTTTAGCCTGGCCATGCCGGAAACCGCTTTCTGCTGCTCCAGGCGGTGATAGGTAGCGAAGATAGCGGAGAACGCGTCGATAAAAACCACGGAGCCCACGGCAATGGCCAGGAAGCTCAGCACGGAACGCGTCTTATGCCCCCAGATCTCGGAGAAACCGGTCTTTACGGCGTTGAGAAGGGCCCTCATTCTTCCAGCCTCCCGTCGCGAAGCCTGATATTTCGCCTGGCCCTGGCGGCTATTTCCTTGTCGTGGGTGACCATGACGATGGTTATCCCCTCGGCGTTGAGCCCGAACAGCATATCCACTATTTCGCGGCTTGAGGCGGTATCCAGGTTGCCGGTAGGCTCGTCGGCAAGTATCAGCCTGGGCGAATTGGCGAGCGCCCGCGCTATAGCGACGCGCTGGCGTTCGCCGCCGGACAGTTCCAGCGGGGTTTTACGCTCTTTGCCTTTCAGCCCGACCTTATGCAGCAGCGAGGCCGCGCGCGCTTTCATTGCAGGCGTGTCCGCCCCGGCGTACATCATAGGCAGGCACACGTTATCCAGCGAGGAAAGGCGGTTCAGCAGGTGGAACGCCTGGAAAACAAAACCTATCTCGCCCAGCCGCGCGGTGGAGCGCTCCTGGTCGGACATCGAAAAGACATCCCGCCCGTTGAACTCGTATTTCCCGCCGCTGGGGTCGTCGAGCAGGCCGATAATGTTGAGCAGGGTGGACTTGCCGCAGCCGGAGTGCCCGGTGACCGCCACGAATTCCCCCGCCTTTATTTCAAAAGAGACCCCACGCAAAGCCGGCCAGCCGGCATTGCCGCCCTCGTAGATTTTCGTCAGATCCGAACAGCGTATGGTCATTTAAGCGTTTCCGGGACCGCGGTGAACAGCTTGTCGCCCGGCTTCACGGCCCCGCCGGCAAGTTCCACCTCGGATTCCGACCTGAGGCCCGGGAACACTTCCAGTTTTTCGGCTTCGTAGCCGTTCTTCTGGCGGTACACAAAATGGTTCAGCCCCTCCTGGAAAAGGGTCTCGATAGGGGCTTTAATTACGTTCTTCTTGGCTTCCATATTGGCGGTCACCACCGCGCTCATGCCGACCCGCATTTTAAGCGTGGGTTTATCTATATTTATTATCACCCGGAAAACCTTGGAGCCGGAACCGCCGTAGTTGCTGTTCTTGGTCTCGGCCATCGGCGCTATCACGTCTATCTTGCCGGAAAATTTCTCGCCGGGGATGGAGGTGAACGTGATGGCGACCGGCATGCCCAGTTTTAATTTGAAGATGTCGATCTCGCTGATCTTCAAGTTCACCGCCAGGGACTTCATGTCCACGATCCTGGTCACGCAGGTGCCGGCGCTGTCCACGCGTTTCCCCTCGCGCACCTCGTCGTCGCTGGCCCCGTAGCGGCTGATGCAGCGGGTAAGCAGGCCGGAGCGCGTAGCCACTATCGGGACCGGCACGTATTGGGTGGAATCTATGCGTTCCCCGCCTTTGAACATCATGATCTTGTCGTTCTTCGCTACGTATTCGCCTTCTTTCTTGTCCAGCTCCACGATAAAGCCTTTGCCGGGAGGGAATACGTCCACGGTGTCGCGAGAGACCAGTTCGCCGGATTCCTGCATGTCCAGCTTAAGGTCTCCTTGCGAGGCGACCCGCAGAAAATCGGAGATATCCGGGCGCACCGACATTTTTTTATAGCGTGTGTAGCCGGCGAAGACGCCGGCGCACACAAGCGCAAGCGCGGCTAACCATAACGACGATCTAAAGGTTTTTTTCATGTAAATCTCCCGTGCCCTACTCCCAGATCTTTTCGCCCAGCAGCACCCGGTAATTGGCCAGGGCCAGGTCCAGGTCGTCTATGGCCGTTATCTGGCTGTTGCTGGCGTCGAGCAGCTTGGTCTGCGAGCTGTCCAGCTGAAGGAAGGAGGCTCCGCCCAGAGAATATTCCGTAAGCAGGTTGTCCGTCGCGTCCTTCTGCGCCTTTACCTGGAACTCCAGCAGCTGGCGTGATTTCACCTGCAGCTCTATATCCTTCTGCGCCGTCAGGACCTCGGTTTTCAGCGAGCGGACGGAGTTGCGCAGTTCCAGTTCAGAAGACTGCAGGCCGGCTTCCTGGCCCTTTACGCCCAGATAATTCTGCGCGCCGAAAAACCCGAAAGGGAAGTTCAGGGACGCGCCTACGCCGTAGGACTGCCCCGCCCGCCACGCTCCCCCGCGGGTGCCCAGCAAGCCAAGGTCGGATTTAGCCCAGGAAGAATCCACCTTAAGCCGGGGATAGAGGGCCATTACGCTGTTGCGCTCGGCCAGCCTGGTCCTTTCCAGGGCGGTTCTCTGCAGGCCGAGGTTGAAATTGTTCTCCAGGGCCCGGGCCACGTCCTCCCCGGGCAGCGGCAGTTTCACGTTAACGGACTGGGTACTTATCAGCACCTGCTGGGGAGCTTCGGGCTCGGCGTCTATGAGTTCGTTGAAGGCCATCAGCGCCTTGCTGGCCGCGGCCTCGGCCTGCGCCAGGGAAAGTTCGCTCTGCAGCTTGTCCCCCTCGCTTTGCGTAACCTCTATCTTGCTCCTTGTGCCGGATTCGAACTGCTCGTTGGTGTCCTTGTACTGGCGCTCTCGCGATTCCAGGTTGGTTTTGGCTATCAGTATCTTCTGCTGGGTGGAATAAAGAGCGTAGAATTTACCCAGCGCGTCTATGGCCTCGGTCTGCTTGACTATCAGTAAAACCAGCTGCGCGCGCTTATAGTCCAGCTTGGCGATCTTTATTTTGGAGACCGGGCTGGAGGCGGAGTCGTAAAGGTTCAGCGAGGCGGATAGCCTGGACGACACCTCGCCGCTGTTAAGGCGCACATAATGCCGGTTCTCGTCGTAAAAGGAATCGGCCATGCTGAAGCTGAAGTACGGCAGCACGGCGTCCAAAAGGGAAACGCGGTAGGCGTCTTCCGCCTGTTTGAACGTCTGCTCGGCCTGGTGCAGCGAAAGCGAGGCGCCGAGGACGGTTTTTATATAGGATGAAGGGGTGAACGGCTCCGCCCGCAACGGCGCGGCCAGAAGGGCTGAAAGGAGCGTTACCGCGCAGAATCTATTCATGTTTTCCTTTCATAGCGCGGGCGTACAGGCAGTCGGCCTCGGCGTTGCGGCCTTCCCGGTCGAACATGGCCGCCAGCCTGGCCAGCCCGTCCTTATCCGCGGTAAGGTCGTAAGTAAAGATAGCATAACCGGCGACGTTTACCGGCTTACGGTCTTTAAGCCAGGCGAAACTCCGTTTGTCCGGGTAATAAGTCCCCTGGAGATTGGTCGCTGAAACCGCCAGCAGGATCTCTTTCATGGCGCACACCTGCGCGGCGGTTCCGGGCAAATCTATGTTGGACACTACCCCGAGCGGCGTATAGTTCATGCCGTAGCTCTCGGGCCGGGCCACCCCGAAATAAGAAAATATCACCGGCGGGTTGCCGCGGGTTTTAAGGTATTCCGCCACGCCTTTCACGTCCTGCCCCCAGTCCAGGTTGGAGTCCACAAAAAGCTTGTAGCCGCCCGCGGGCCCGCCGGCCGGCTCGTTAAAGTAGGCCAGGTAATAAGGCGCGGCGCGCGATACGGAGACCGCGTTCAAAGCCAGAAGCCCGCCCACCAGCCAAACGCCTTTCCTTACCTCCAGCAGCCGGGCAAGGGCCAGCCCCGCCAGCACGGCTATAAAGGGCATTACCGGCATAATATGCCGGTAGCCTATCTGGACCTTGGTGTTCAGCGCAACGGCAAAATATACGGCGGGCGGCAGTATCAGCCATAAATAATCCCTGCGGAAATTTTTAAAAATCAGCCAGAGCCCCGCGGCGGCGCCGAAAAGCGCCAGCAGCGGGGTTTTAACCGCCAGCGCGGCCGGGAAATACCACCACACGCCCTCCAGGGTATGGCGCCCCATCACAAAAGAAGAACGTCCCTGGTCCAGGCGGTGCAGCGTTTGGTAAAGCCCCCGGAAATAAAGGGCGATATCGAATTTATAAACCAGCAGTACGGTAATAAAACAAACCGCGAAATAGAGGCCTATATAGCCCAGCAGCCCGGTCAGTTTAAGCCGCGGCCAGCGCAGGTTATCCGCGGCCCAGAATACCGCCACCAGGGGCGGCACAATGAACAGGCTGAATTTAGAAGCCATGCCAAGCCCCGCCGCCAGGCCCGCCAGGACCGCCCACAGGCGCAGTTTGCCGCCGTCTATAAATTCGGCTTTCTTCCCCCGCTTCACTTCCCTGGTTTCCGCCTTGACCGAAGTAAACAGCCAGGCCAGCGCGAAAGCTCCGAAATAAAAGACAGCGGCGGCCGCGTCGGTGGTGACCAGGGCGTCATTGGAAATAAATACCGGCATAAAGCCGAAAACCGCCAGGCTGAGGCCCGCGGCCCGCGGCGACTCCAGCCTTGAGGCGAACAGCCAGATAAAAAAGGCCAGCAGCGCGGTCCAGATCACAAAAGTGAACCGCCGCGCGGTGTTGAGGAGGCGTTCGGGAGAAGAGTTGTTGTTGTAAAGAAAAAGGTCGCCGTAATGGTACTGCATCAGGTTCAGAAAATACGGGTGGCCGGCAAAACTTTGCGGTTTCAGCGCCAGCAGCGGCAGGGTGGAGAGCATTTCCGCAAAAGGCGGGTGGTCCATCACGTTCATGCGGTAAAGCCCGGTGGCCAGGTAGGAGTAGCCGCTGGAAAGATGGACGGTCTCGTCGTAGGTGGGCGCGGCCGAACGGATGAAAGCGAAGCCTTCAAAAAGGTGGAAGACCAGGGCGGCCGCGCCTAAAATCGCCGGGATGCGGTATTTGCTGCACATAGCGTACAGATATAATACCAAAGTTAATGGTCGGGGGGGTCCGGGTGTGAAAATAAAGGTGTGAACTGAACCGGCGGGTTGTCTGGCGCGAAATAGCGGATGTTCTACGGGCTTGATACGGCGGCCGCTGTTAAAACAGGTTATCCTGTTTCGGTTTTTCTTTTCGCTTGCCGGATTTCTTAACGGCCGCCTCCGCCTCGGTAAGGCCGAGGCGGAAGATGTCCACTATCTGGTATCCGTCTTCTCTTAGCTGCTGCAGTTTTCCGTTATCGTCTTCAGAAAGAGAGATCACTATTTGGTAGCGTGGCTTCATTGTGCCTTCCTTTATATGAGTGGTTTTAATGTTTTCTGGTGTAATTTATGGCCAGCTTTATGCGGTTGGCGCGGGCAGCGCTGACGCCCATTTTTCCGTCTTTTATCAGTCCGAGGGTGGCGCACATCCAGACTTTGAAGTCACTCTGGAGCATGTATTTCTGAGTTGTTATCTGAGTATTCATATTGCCTCCTGTTTGACCTGTATAGCATAGCATAGCAAAGTATAGTTGTCAAGGGGCAGGTTTCCCCCCCTCTTAAATAAGCTTTATAAAACAAGCACATTTTATTCCCCCTCCAAGGGGCGATGTCGTCAATTGTAAATTTTAACCTGAAATCTGTGTCCTGACTTTATTAATGAAAACCATTTTTAACTGCCGGATCCAGGTTAATGTCCGATGGTCGTGAAAATTGCTAAAATTTTAATATGAAGAAACTGGAATTTGTGCCCGGGAGGACTTTGATCTGCGGCATCCTGAACGTCACCCCGGATTCATTTTCCGATGGCGGTAAATGGTTATCTACAGAGGCCGCGGCGGCCCGCGCGCTTGAACTGGCCGGCCAGGGCGCGGACCTGATAGATATAGGCGGCGAATCCTCCCGGCCCGGCAGCGCTCCGGTTGCGCTTGATGAGGAAAAACGCCGCGTGCTCCCGGTGCTTGCGGCGCTGGCCGGGCGCCTTAAGATCCCGGTTTCAGTAGATACCTGCAAGCCGGAGCTGGCCTTACTGGCGGTTAAAGCCGGCGCGGATCTGATAAACGATATTACGGGGTTCGAAGATCCGGCCATGTTGGCGGCCGCAGCCTCAACCGGGGCCGGGGTAATAGTTATGCACATGCGGGGCAGGCCGCGCGACATGCAGGCCGCCCCTGTTTATAATGACGTTGTCGGGGAGGTGAAGGCTTTCCTGGCCGCAAGGGCCGCGGCGCTCTCTAAGGCCGGCGTGGAGCGGATCATACTGGACCCCGGCATAGGTTTCGGCAAGACGCTGGAGCATAACCTGGCGCTTATAGCCCGCCTTGGTGAGATACGCGCGCTGGGCTACCCTGTAATGCTCGGGGTTTCCCGCAAAAAATTCATAGGCCTGCTTACCGGCGGGGACGCAAGCGAGCGCCTTGGCGGCACCATAGCCGCCTGCGCGGCCGGGGCCGCCGCCGGCGCGGATATGATCCGCGTGCACGACGTGCAGGAATGCCGCCGGGCCATGCTGGTGGCGGACGCCATCAGGGCCGCCGCAAAGTAATGAGAATTTATCTTTCGCTGGGGTCAAATCTGGGGGACAGGCTGTTAAACCTTGGGCGGGCGCTTTTTCTGCTTGACCGCGGAGGCGCCAGGGTCTTAAAAGTTTCCAGGGTTTATGAAACCGCCCCCCTCTATTACCTTAAGCAGCCGGCTTTCTTCAACCTGGCCGCCGCCTGCGAAACCTCCCTTGCCCCGCAGAAACTGCTGGCCCTTATCGCGCGCGTGGAGACGTCCTTAAAGCGCCGCCGTCTGATTAAGAACGGCCCCCGCACGCTGGACGCCGACATCCTTTTTTACGGCGGGCAGGTGCTGGACCTGCCCGGCCTGCGGGTTCCGCACCCGCGCCTGGCGGAGCGGGAATTCGTGCTTGCGCCGCTGGCGGAGATAGCCCCGTATCTGCGCCATCCCCTCACCGGGCTTACCGCCGGCAAAATGCTCTCCGCGCTTGAAACTGCCGGCGGGAAGAGCGCGGCCCGGCCCCTTCCTTATACATATAAAGAGGCCGCCTCCTGGCTGCAAAGTCTCCCCGCGCCCTCGGCGGCGGGACATTATTCCCTGCGCGGCATAAAGGCCGCTCTTTCAAAGCTCTCCTCTCCGGAAAAAAGAATGGGCACGGTGCTGCATATCGCCGGCTCTACAGGTAAGACCAGCACCGCCTGCCTGGCGGCTTCCGCGCTTGCGGCCTGCGGCCACAGGACCGGCCTCTACACCAGCCCGCATATTACAGGCCCCCGTGAAAGAATAAAATTAAACGGACGCGAGATTTCGGAAAAGGATTTTCTGCGCTGTCTGCTTAAGGTGGAAGCGCTCTGCGCCGGGGAATTGTCTTTTTTTGAAACGCTCACCGCCATCGCTTTCCTTTATTTCGCGGAAAAAAAAGCCCGGTTTTCCGTGGTGGAGGCGGGGCTGGGCGGGCGGCTGGACGCCACCAACGCCGCGCGCGGGGCCGTGGCGGTGATAACGTCCGTAAGCGCCGAGCATGTGGCCTTGCTGGGGCCGGGCCTAGCCGATATAGCGCGCCATAAGGCCGGGATAATTAAGGAGGACGCCGCGGTGGTTACGGGCTCTGCCATTGCGCCGGAGGCCGCGCGCGTAATAAAGCGGAGCGCTTCCTTTGCGGGCGCGCGTATTTTTAAGCCGGCGGCCTTCGCGCCGGGAGCGGAGCCCGCGGGCCTCGCCGCCAGGGGGGCTTTTCAGCTTGCTAACGCCGGGCTGGCGCTTAAAGCGGCCCGGCTCGCGGCCCTTGCCGCCGGCGCTGGCTTCGATCTTAAAACCGCTTCGGCGGCGCTGGCGCGGGCTATCCCCCCCGGGCGTTTTGAAAAGGTTATGGCGGCGGGCAGGCGCGTTATTATCGACGGCGCGCATAATACCGAGGGGATGGAGGCGCTGCTGAGGGAATTTAGCGGGCTGCGCCCGGTGTGCGTGGCGGCTTTCATGAAGGATAAGGCGCTTGCTCCCCTTGCGGCGGCGCTCGCCGCCGCGTCTTCAAAACTTATCCTCACGCGCTCATTTTCCTACAGGTCGGCCGCCCCTGGCGACGTAAAAAAACTTCTTCCCGCGGCTTTGCGGCGCTCCGTGCTGGTGGAAGAGGATCCGATGAAGGCCTTCCGCCGGGCGGTCAGGCTTGCCCCCAAAGGCGGCACGGTACTGGTAGCGGGGAGCCTTTACCTTGCCTCCGACGTGCTGGCCGGCCTGAAAAAACGCAGGGTCCTGCATCCCAAAGAAATGCTGGTTCCCTGAAAAATCTCTTTCCCGGTTTTAGGGCGGCAAACGGCGCGCTCCGGCGCGGTTTGGCTTATCCGGTCCCCGCGGCCCTCCCTGAATCAAAGCAATTCGCCCCGGGGATTCAAATTATTTGTAAAATAGTAGCTTGGTAAACGGCCTCGCAGGATTGAGGCACGACGAGAGTCCCCATAGCTCAAAGGATAGAGCTCCTGCCTTCTAAGCAGGCAATCCAGGTTCGATTCCTGGTGGGGACATTTTTCTTGCGGTTTTTACGCTTATAACCCTGAAACTTTGCGCGCCAGGCGGTGCAGGTCCTCGTTGGCGAGAGCCTGCGCTTTTTTCTTTACTACCCTGGAAAAATACTCTTTCTCCGTCTTTGTCATGCGCTTGCCGCGCAGTTTCTTCAGAAAAAGCTCTTTTTGTTTAAGTGTGAATATTCTGGAGACGGCCAGCTCCAGGTCCAGTTTTTCCCCGTCCCGGGCCGCGCTCCTGACCGGGGCCGCGCTTTTTTTGAAAAACTTGATGAAATTGTCCTTGAATTGCCCCGCCGGCAGGCGCAAGTGCCCCAGCTCCAGCTCGGAACCGGTTTTAAATCTATCCCTGAAATTCGCCGTCAGCCTGGCGGGAAAATCAGCGGAAATATTTTCCGCCCAGTCAAAATTCAGCCCCAGGCTTTCGTATAGCCCAAGCGAGACGATCACCATCAGTTTCAGGAATTTTCTGTCATTTTCCTCTAAATAGGCGTTCGCGGCCTCGTAGTTGAATTTCCCCGCCTCCGCCGCGTTGGCAAGCATAACCGGGAAAGCCTCCCAAAAGCCGGCATCATGGCTTTGGATAACTTCGGCCAGTGTTTTGTTGGCATCGTTGCGCGGGCCGGGCTCCGCAAGGAAACCAAGTTCGGCGGCATTTCTTAATAAGGTTTCGTGTTCCATCTTGATACTGCCCCCTCCCCATTTAGAAAAGCATGTTGTCTGTATTGTATGTTAGCATACAATTAATTGTATAAAAAAATACAATATTACTTTGCTTATATAATCCGGGTGCCTTTAGCAGTGCTGAAGAAATGCATATGTTCGCGCTTAAAAGTGAACCAGGCTTTGGTCATGGCAGGCGGCCATTTCAGCGTGGTGGAGGCCCGCAGAGCGGTACCACCGGCTGAAAGTGTCAGCGTGGTAAGCGCGCCGGTAGGCTCGCAAAGGTCCACGGAGGCCTCCAGCCAGCCCGGGCGCGGCTCTACGGCCGCTTCCACGTCTTCGGGGCGTATGCCGCAGGTAAGGTCTTCCATGGCTGCTTCAGGGCCGGTCAAAATATAGCCCAGCGCCTGCATTTCTTTCCTGGTCAGTATATTCATCTGCGGCGTGCCTATAAAAGTGGCTACAAAGATATTAGCCGGCCTCTCGTAGATCTCTCCCGGCGCGCCTACCTGCTGTATCCGGCCTTCCTGCAGGATAACTATCTTGTCGGACATGGTCATGGCTTCAATCTGGTCGTGAGTGACGTAAATGACCGTGCCTTTGATTTTCTTGAACAGCAGCCGCAGCTCGCCGCGGGTCTTATCCCTGAGTTTGGCGTCCAGGTTGCTTAGGGGTTCGTCCAGCAGGAACACCTTGGGGTTGCGTACCAGCGCCCGGGCCAGCGCTACCCGCTGCCGCTGTCCCCCGCTAAGCGCGCGCGGTTTGCGCTCCAGCAGCGCCTCAAGGCCCAGCATTTCCGTGGTGGCTTTAACGCGGTCGGCGATTTCCGCCTTGGCCACTTTCCTGAGCCGGAGGCCCAGCGAGATATTGTCCTCCACCGAGAAATGCGGGTACAGCGCGTAGTTCTGGAACACGAAGGCCATGTCCCGGTCGCGCGGGGCAACGCGGTTCATGTCCAGCGCGCCGATGGCGACCTTGCCGGAGGTCTGGTCCTCGAGGCCGGCTATTATCCGGAGCAGCGTGGTCTTGCCGCAGCCGGAAGGGCCTAAGAGAGAAACGAACTCCGTGTCTTTGACGGTGAACGAGATGTCGGACAGCACAGGGCGCGGGGCGCCCTCGAAGGTCTTGGAGATATTGCTAAGTTCTACTTCAGCCATAAAAGCGGCCTCCTGGAAATATACTTTATTGCTGCATTCACCGCCGAGGCGCAGAGTGCGCAGAGAAGAACATAGATACAGGTTGCCAGTCTCTGCGGCCTCCGCGGCTCTGCGGTGAACTAAGTTCCGTGCTTGTTGCAGTCAATAATAAATAGTGAGTCTGCCTCCGGTGCAGCCGGGCTTGTGGCTCAGCTTAAGCGTTACGCCGTTGTCCCGCGCGCTCGCCGTAACTTTGCCCCCCGCCGCCGTAACGGAGGACGCGCTCATGCCCGTGAATTCAATTACGTCCGTATCGGTCATGGCGGTATTGTAGTTGAGCTCAAGGCCGCGGTCCGTGTACGCTATTGAGGTTATCTCGCAGGTGGCGTAGCGGAGCACGGCGCCGGTCTTTAACTTGTAATGCAGCGGCACTATGACGGCGGCGCGGTTGCGCATCAGGACCGGGAATTCTATCCTGTCACCGTTGAAGTCGGCGGCCACCTTGCCCGGCATTACGTCGTCGTGGAAGTTGGCCACCAGCAGGAAACCGGAGTCCTTGTCCCGGCGCAGCATGGTGATCAGGTCGTAGCCGCCGGTGCTCACGCTCTTCTTAACGCCAAGTTCCGCGCAGACGGCGTCGAAGGCCGGCTTGAAGTAGTCGAACTTGTCGGAGAAGTGGAAGCCCAGCAGGCACAGCGTGCCTTTGCCCACCTTGCGCACTATGCCGCAAGGCTTGTTCTTATAGACGGCTATCACTTTGTCGTCGGGCAGTAAATTGCCGAAGATGTTGATGTCCTGGTTGTGCAGGTAGGTCTCGCGGCCCCGGAAGTCTATGGTGCGCACCTTTAAGGCTTTTTCAGCCGTCAGGCCAAGGGAGTTCAGGAAGACAGGGCAGGGCTTCCAGCCCTTGTCCATAAGCAGGGTCTCGCCGCAGAACAGCAGCTTGCCGCCCGTGTCCACGTAGGAGAACAGCTTCTTCTGCGAAGCCGCGTCCATGAACTGGCTGGAGAACATGGCCAGTGCCGGGGTCTTTATGGCCGGGGTCTTCTGGATGTCGGTCAGGCCGGTCTGGTAGCCTGCCAGGTAGGCCTGCCGGGCCAGGCCGTCGAAGAAGAACTCGTTGCGCACGGCGAACATCCTGTCGGCCATCTGGCCGTCGAGGTATTCGGTGTTGTAGTATTCGCCGTAGAAGCCCAGGTCCAGGTCGGCTGCGGGCTGCATGGCCGCCACTCCGGCGCCGATGCCGTTGACGAAGGCGCCGAAACTTTTGAGGCTCTTGTAATGGCTGCGCAGCTCGCCGCCGGAGGCTACCGGGGCCTGCCACTCGTGGTAAAGGCCGAACTGGCCCACATTGCCCTCGTTGGTGCCGCCGGCGAACATGTAGCAGTTAAGGCCGTTGACGCCGCTCATGAAGGTGGTTTTAAGGTTGAGCTCCACGTCGGCGGGATAAAGCCTGGGCTTGTCGCTCAGGATGCCGGTCTGGAGTTCCGCGCAGACCACGGGCGAGCCCTCGGGCGTGATGCTCTTGACCACGGCGGTAGTGATGGCGATGTCGTGGAAGTTCTCGTAATCCAGGCGGCGCATCTGGTAAGCGCCCCCGAAGATCACGCCGGGCACCTTCTCGGCGAACTTGCCGAACTTTATGGTGGTGGTGGGCGAGTAGATGCCGCGGCCGCGCAGGTCGTAGTCGTAGAACTGTGGAATATTGGCCAGCACGGGAGTGCGCACGCCCAGCTTCCTGGCCATGGCGTGGAGTTTGGCGAAGTAGACGGCGTAGTATTCCTTGTAGTAGTCCCCCCAATCCAGCAGGCAGAGGAGGTTCTCCTGGTCCAGCAGGTTGGAAGGCTGTTTTACTTCGGGGAAGACTTTATAGGCGGTTTTATAGGCCGCGTTCAGCTTCTGAACGGTCAGGTACCTTTTTTTAAGGAAGTCGCGGTACATGCGGTTGGAATAGGGGGCGTAGTCGCCAATCTTGCCCAGCCAGTTGATCATCCCGATCTCGTTGCAGAGCTGGAAGAAAGGGATATTCCCGGAGGGATGCTGGGCCGCGGTAAGCAGGGGCACCAGCTTTTCGTACCAGGCCTGCACCTTGCCCAGGAACCTGGGGTTGTTGTAGGCGGGCGGGGACTGGTGGTGGATGGTTTTTCCCTCGTTGGCGGCCAGGAAGGCCTCCGGGTACTTTTCTGACAGCCAGTCGGGCAGGCCTTCGTTCATCATCTCGCCGTTGGACACGGGCCCTATGCGGGGGATGAAGAAAAGGCCGCTTGCTTCCACCAGGCGCATGAATTCCAGCAGGTTCCTGCGCGGGTGTGTGCGCCCGTTAAAGTCGAAAACGCCTTCTTTCACTTCGTGCCAGCGCCAGGGGATATAGGAGGCCACGGCGTTAAGTCCGGCCTCTTTGGCTTTAGCCAGGCGGTCGGCCCAGTCCTTGGGGTCGCACCGGAAGTAGTGGAACTCGCCGGAGTAGATAAAGGTCGGCTTGCCGTTCAGGATGAAGTTGCCGCCGCGCATTTCGGGTGTCGTCAGGGTTTTCACAAGGTCTCCGTTTTTATTTTGTAGTTATTGGTTACAACGCCGGCGGGCTTGCCCACGGTTATGCGCGTTCTCTTGCCGCGCAAGAGTCTTTCCATAGTAAAGCCGTCCCAATGGGCGGGGAGCTTGGGGTCCACTACCAGCTTGCCGTGTTCCACGCGCACGCCCAGCAGGCGTTCGGTCACGCACTTGAACAGCCAGGCCGAAGAGCCGCTGTACCATGTCCACGCGCCTTTGCCTTCATGGATGGATTCCGGGCCCTCTATGTTGCCCGGGGTTACGTAGGGTTCGCCCTTGTACTTGTCGGCGTCCTGCATGGACAACAGCGGCGGGCAGAGCCGCGCCACGGTCTCGTAAACTTTCTCGGTATTGCCGGCCAGCGCCTGAGCCCAGATGGCCCAGGTGGCCGCGTGGGTATAAACGCCGCCGTTCTCGCGGATGCCGGGCGCGTAGCGGGTAAGGTAGCCGATGTTCTTGTCCACCACCGAGTAGGCCGGGGTGAACAGCAGCACGCCGTAATCCCGGTAAAGCCGCTTCTCGGTCATGACCATGAGCTTCCTGGCCTGTTCGCCTTCCACCACGCCGCTGATCACCGCCCAGGTCTGGGGGTTAAGGTGGAATTTGCCCTCCCTGCAGGATTCCACGCCCAGCACCTCGCCGCTGTCCTTGGTGGCCAGCATGAACCGGTCGCCTTTGAAGGCATGCTTCATAAGGGCCGCCTTCAGCTTCCGCGCCGCCAGCGCGTAGCGCGCGGAGTGTTTGCTGTTCTTATCCTGCCTGGCGCAGAGTTCCGTGAATGAATTAAGCACGACGATAAAGAACTGGGCCAGCCAGACGGATTCGCCCTTCCATTTAACGCCCACGCCGTTGAGGCCGTCGTTCCAGTCCCCCTCGCCCATCAGCGTAAGGCCGCGCGGGCTGAGGCGCTTTAAGACGCGCTCAATGGAGGCCACGCAATGCTCGTAGACGGTGCCGGAGCCGCCGTCGTAATAAGCGGCTTTCTCCTTAAGTATGCCGAAGTCGTCAGTTTCGTTGATGTAGCCGGCTACCACGAAAGGCAGCCACAGCAGGTCGTCGGAGATGTCCGTGAAGCGGCCTTCCTCTGAGATGGGGTGCCACCAATGCTGCACGGTGCCGTCCTTCTTCTGGTGGGTGGCATGCTCTTTTATCTGGGCCTTGGTCTTGGCCGGGTCCAGCGCCAGGTAGAGTTGGCTGTCCTGCAGCTGGTCGCGGAAGCCGAAGGCCCCGCCGCACTGGTAATAGGCGGTGCGGCCCAGCAGGCGGCAGGAGATGGTCTGGTACTTAAGCCAGTAATTTATCAGCGCGTCCACGGCGGGCTCGGGCGTTTTGACTATGAGCCGGTTGCAGATCTCGAGCCAGTGTCCCTTGGTTTCATCCAGCAGCGTCTGCGGTTTCTTCAGCGCCTTGATGTAGGCCGGGTAATCCTTGGCAAAGGTTTCGTGCTTGAGCGCGCCCAGCATGAAGTTGAGGTCTTTCGTTTCTCCGGCGGCCAACTCCAGGTCGAACTTCATGGAGACTATGGGCTCAAAGCCCATGCCGGTCCGGTCGGACAGGGCGCCGCCTTCTTTAAGAAAGCGCGCGTCGTGCCAGGAATTGTAGGCGCCGAAGATCTCTTCTTTGTCGCAGGTGTACGACGAAGGCGCGGCGCTGGCAGCGAAAACGGCGGTGAAGGGCCAGCCCTTGTTCCAGCCGGCGTCTCCGGGCAGCGGCGCGGTCCACAGGTTGGAGTCGGCCAGGATGGAGTTGGTCTTCTTGTCGAATTTCGTCTTTACGAAAAGGTTGTGGAATTCCCGGTGCCAGTCGGGGAAAACGCCCAGCAGCAGCTCCAGGTAGCTTACGACGGAGATATTCCGCTTCCTGCCGGAGACGTTCTTCAGTTTCAGCGTCCAGACTTCGCACTTCATGGCCTGCGGCACGAAGATTGTCCACTCGGCTTCTATGCCGTTAGCCTGAGTATTGAAGGTGGTGTAGCCCATGCCGTGCACGCAGCTGTATTTCTCGAAAGCGGGCTTGAGCGGCTGCGGGGTGACGGACCAGGACTCGCCGGTGTCGTTGTCGCGCAGCAGCAGGAACTTGCCGCAATGGTCGCCCACGGTGTCCTGCTGCCAGCGGGTGATGCGGTTGAGCATGGAATGCTCCAGCCACGAGTAGCCCCCGCCCGCCTGGGAGACGGTTAGCCCCCACTGGCCGTTGGAAATGACGTTTATCCAGGGCCTGGGGGTGCGCCAGGCGGTGACCGTGTAGGAAGCGCCGCCGTCGGAAAAATGACCGTATTTGTTCTTGAGCATAGTTAACCTTTTACCGCGCCGGCGGCAATGCCTTTGATGTAATGTTTCTGGGCCAGCAGGAAGATGAGCACAGCGGGCAGCACTACCACCACGGCGCCGGCCATCAGCAGGCCCCAGTCCGTGTTGTACTGGCCGTTCAGGCCCGCCAGCGCGACGGGCAGGGTGTACTTGTCCTCGCGCAGCATGATGATGAGCGGCCAGAGGAAATCGTTCCAGGCGCCGATAAAGCTGAAGACCGTGAGTGTGGCTATGATGGGCCGGCACAGCGGCAGCATGATGCGCCAGAAGATGGCGAACTCGGATAAGCCGTCTATGCGCGCGGCCTCCAGGATCTCTTCCGGGATCTCGGACATGAACTGGCGGATCATGAAGATGGCGAACACCGCGGCGGAGCCCGGCAGCACCAGCCCGGCGTAGGAGTTCAGCAGGCCCATGGATTTCAAAATAAGGAACACCGGCAGCATGGTGACCTGGCCCGGCACCATCATGGTGACCAGCAGCAGGGCGAACAGCTTCTCCCGCCCGGGGAACTTGAGTTTGGCGAAGGCGTAGGCGGCCATGGCGTTGAACAGCACGGACAGGCCCGTGAGTGTTACCGCGTAGACCACGCTGTTAATGAAATGTCGCCACATGTTCACCGCGGCGAAAAGGTCCCTGTACCCCTTTAGCGTCCAGAGCTGCGGCAGGATGGTGGGGGTCTTGGTGAAGATCTCGCCCGGGCTCTTGAACGATGTGGACAGCATCCAGACGAAAGGGAAAAGCGTGATGACCACCGACACCAGCATGAAGGCGTAGAAGGCGAACTTGTAGGCCGGCGAATGCCGTTTGACGGCGGCCATCAGAAGTTATCCTCCATCTTCTTCTGTACCCTGAACTGCACGGCGGTGAAGGCGAAGATAAGCCCGAACAGGATATATGCCATGGCCGAGGCGTAGCCCAGGTTGTAGAACTTGAAGCCCTGCTGGTACATGTACAGCACCACGGACATGGTGGAGTTCAGCGGGCCGCCGCCGGTCATAATGTAGGGCTCGGCGAAGAACTGCAGGTAGCCGATGGTCGTCATTACTATCACGAAGAAAGCGGTATTCCTGAGCATGGGCAGCGTGATGTACCAGAACTCCTGGCGGGTGCTGGCCCCGTCGAGGGCGATGGATTCGTAGAGCGAATCCGGGATGGACTGCAGCGCGGCCACGAAGATGATGGTGTTGTAGCCGAAACCCTTCCAGATGGCCATAAGGATAAGGGACGGGAGCGCCAGCCACTGGTTGGACAGCCAGTTCTGGTGCGGCAGGCCGACGCTGCCCAGCACAAGGTTAAACAGGCCGAACTCCGGGTTGTACAGCCAGCGCCAGATCATGGCCACCGCCACCATGGTGGTGATGACCGGGATGAAGTAAGCCACCCTGAAGAAAGCCTTGGCCCTGAGCAGCTGGGCGTTGAGCGCCAGCGCCAGCGCCAGCGAAAGCGCGACGCTTACCGGCACGCCAATGAAGGCGAAGACCAGCGTGTTGCGCAGGCCTGCCAGGAAAACGGGGTCGCGCAGCAGCCCGGAATAGTTCTCGAGGCCTACGAAAACAACCTTGGTCCAGTCGTTAACGCCGTACATGTTCCAGTTGGTCATGCTGGCTATGAAGGAGGCTATTATCGGGATAAAGAGGAAGACGGCGAGGATCAGCACCGCCGGCAGGAGGAAGAGTACGGCTATGGGCTGGAACTTGCCGCCCGCGGCGCCGCGGGGGCCTTTCCTGAGATGCAGGACCACGGCGCAGACCGGGACCAGGAACAGCAGCAGCGCGAGGAGAATTTTAAAGGCGGGGCTCTGCTGCCGCTCGGATTTGGCCAGGATAGTCTCTATGCGGGCCGAAAGTTTTTCCCTGGCGGCCTGGGCGGTGATCCGGCCGAAAACGGCTTCTTCCACCGCGTCGTTGATGTTGCCGGCTATGTTCTCCCATTCCGCCACCTGGGGCGGCGCCTTGGCGGTGTCCAGCTCCGTGCGGAACGAAGCCAGCTGCGGGTCTTTGGCCAGGGCCGGGGTCAGCCAGGCTTTGCGGCTGGCGGGCAGATCGCCGGACAGGGCGTACCACTTCGCCTGCATCTCCGGGCTGGCGAGGAACTCCATGAACTTCCAGGCCAGGGCCTTGTTAGGCGAGCTCTTGAACATCACCAGATTGCAGCCGCCCATGAAGGAGGCGCGCTTTTCCCCCGCCGGCAGCGGGGCGGTGGCCCACCGGCCGCGCAGCAGCGGCTTGGAGGTCTCGAGCTGGGAGATCATCCACGGGCCGGAGATAAAGACCGGGAAGTATCCGGACTCGAAGGCCGTGAGCAGGTCCGTGTCGTGCCCGCCTTCCAGCGGCGCCAGATCTTCGTCGAAGAAACGTTTGACGTAAGTCACCGCCCCCTCGAACTTGCCGGCGGTGAGCGGGGAGCTTTTCAGCAGCTCGCCGCCGTTCTGCCAGTAGAACATAAGGAAGATCTGCCAGTCGTTGGTGGGCAGGGCGAAAGCGTAGCCCCCCTCTTTGGAGCTCTTCAGCGCCTTGGCGAACTTGTAGAAGCCCGCCCAGTCCGCGGGGAACTTCTTGTAGCCGGCCTTGGCGGCCAGGTCCGTGCGGTAGAACATGACCCGCGTGTCCACGTACCAGGGCAGGCCGTACCACTTGTCCTGGTAGACGTTGGAGTCGCGCGCGCCGGGGAAGAAGTCCGCCGTGTCGAGCGACGAAGACTTCATGAAACCGTCCAGCGGCTCAATGGCGTTCATGGCCCTGAACTCCGGCATCCAGGTGGTGCCCAGCTGGCTGATGTCCGGCGCCATGTCGCCCACCACCGCGGTGATCAGCTTTTCGTGCGCTCCCGTCCAGGGGATGCCCTGCGTAACGATCTTTACGCCCGGGTTCCGGGCTTCGAAAATTTCAGCGGCCTGGCGGATCAGCTTGCCTTCCGCGCCCATGGCCCAGACGTTAAGCTGCTGATTCACACGCACGAGTGCGTGGGACCGCGGGTAGCCAGTAGAATTGCCGCAGATAATCGCATGTGCGGGAACGCCGCCCTGGCACAGGAAGATGCCGAGCGCCGCGAAGAATAATTTGTGCTTTGAGATCATGCGCCTTTGTTCAGCCGCAGCTCGCCCAGGTAGGTGCCCGGGTCCAGGAAGAACCAGTTGAACTTGGCGTCGGAGCCAAGTTTTAGGTCTATGTTCCGGGCGGCCAGGGAAAAGCCCAGCCGGCCGTCCCCTATGCCGAACACCGGGCGCTCCAGCGCCAGCACCGCCTCATACCCCCCCGCTGTAACGGTAGAGTCCACTATCCGGCAGGCCCCTGCGGTCCTGTCCGGATGGAAAAATTCGCGCGCGCGGACCGAGCCGCCGGGAGCCGGAGAGAGGATTACCTGGTAATCGTCCTTGCCGCCCCAGGCGAACTTGTTGTCGGCGGTGTCCAGGTAGACTTCCAGGGAATCGTCCTCGTACATGCGCTCTTCGGGATGCGCGGAGATCAGTTCCCTGTCCTTCACTTCGAATTTTAAAAAAAAATAGCGGCTGTTGGCCAGCAGGTCCGCGGTGACCTTGTACCCCGGCTGGCGGTTGTGGCCGCTTTGCTGGTATTTCGCGTCCAGCTGGACGCCCTTGCCCGCTTTCTTCCAGAGCGCGGCGCCCAGCCCGAGTTCTTCCGGCCTGACGGCGTCCCCGATCTTTTTTACTTCCAGGAAAGGCCGCTTGTTGAGGAAGTACGTCGCCAGTTCCACGGCGGGTTCCGGGGCGCGCGCCGCGGCGCCGCCGAAACCGGCGGCCTTCATCCCCTTCTTTACCTCGGGGCGGGACATGAACAGCTTCCAGATCAGGCCGCTGCGGAAGTTCTCTATCATCAGCACGGTAGGGCCCACGTTTATGCCGTAGGCGTCGGGGGCGAAGAAGTCCCGGTCCAGGTTGAAGGAGTCGGCGAAGCCGTACTGGCCCCAGAGCTCCGTACGGTATTTGGAATAATAGTTCCTCATCGCGGCTATGGAGTACTCGGGCGTGAAAACTATGGAGGCCGCCGCGGCGGAAGGCGCCACGGTGCCGTCGTGAAGCGCCGGGCCGGGAGGCGCGCCGTAAGCCATGTAGCCGTCCGGACCGATGCTGGCGGTAAGGCCCCAGGAGTTCTCGTCGTAAGTCTTGAAGGAGGAGGAGCTGTCTATGCAGAACTGCCGGTTGGCGAGCGTGGCCTGCACGGAGTTCTCGAAGTAATCGGCGAAAGCGTCCCGCTTGCCGCGGAAGTCTATGAAGGCGTGGGAGAACTGGTGGGTGAACAGCGGCGGGCTCATGATCAGCTCGTGGCCCTTATACTTGCCGCGCGGTCTTTTTATGGCGGTCCAGCTCTCGGCGGTAAGGGGATAGGTGGGCGAGCCCAGGGCGAGGATGTACATCACTATGCTTTCGTTGTACTCGTTCCAGACTGCGGGCAGGAAGGTCCGGCCCGGCTTCCAGCCCATGGTCAGGAAAGGCGACCCGTTGGCCATCCATTTCCAGTCCGTCCGCTCGTAAAGCTTTTGAGCAAGGCTTTTTATCTCCGGGTTTTCAAAATACTGGGCCGCGGTCAGCGCGCCGGCCAGGAATAAGGCGGTATCTATGGAGGAAAGCTCGCAATCCCAGACGCGCTTGCCGGTTTCCATGTCCACGAAGTGATAGAAGAAGCCGTGTTCCGACTCCATTTGTTCGTAGAAAAACTTAAGCGTGGTCTTTACCTGCGCCTCGGCCGCGGGTTTGGAAATCCAGCCGCGTTCTGTTCCCGCGGTCAGCGCGGCCAGGCCGAAGCCCACCGCCGCGATGGAAGCCGGGGCGTATTTATAGTCGGGGGCGCCGGTGTTGGAGGACTTGTCCAGCACCAGGCCGTTGGCCGGATTCGAGGCTTTTACGAAATACTGGAAGGACTGGCTCTCCACCATGTTAAGGAACCCGTCGTCCTTCTTGTCCATGGCGGACAGGCGCGGCTGGCAGATGCCGTCCAGCGCTAAGAGTATGAAAAATAAAAATCTTGAAACCATAAAGCTCGCCCCCGCGGTTTAGTTCCTATGGTCTATAATACAATACTTGGCGGCGGCACGGCCTCGCAGGCCCCGTGGCCGCGGACTAATTGGTACAATTCAGGTT
>JAVHRY010000142.1:0-6285 GCA_036171915.1 Elusimicrobiales bacterium
CACGTGATGGACGAGAAGGCGGAAGACCCGCTGGCCGCCTACCGCCGGGTGAACGTGGCAGGCACGGAAAGACTGGCCCGCATGGCCGCGGCCGCCGGCGTTAAACGCCTGGTCTATTTAAGCTCAGTGAAAGTGCTGGGGGAGGAAACCGCCGGAAGTTACACTGAGCAGCACAAGCCTGCGCCCCAAGACCCTTACGGTGTTAGCAAGATGGAGGCGGAAGAAATTTTACAGAAAGTTTCCGCCGAGACCGGCCTTGAAGTGGTTGTAATCAGGCCGCCGCTGGTCTACGGTCCCGGCGTAAAAGCGAATTTTTTCAAACTTATGCGGCTGGTCTCCAAAGGGCTCTCTTTACCTCTGGCCTCTGTGAACAACGCGCGCAGCCTGGTGTATTTGGAAAACCTGATAGATGCCATTGTGCTTTGCGCGGCGCACCCTAAGGCCGCCGGGCAGGCTTTCCTGGTGAGCGACGGGGAGGGGATCTCTACGCCGGAATTGATACGCAGGATAGCCGCGGCCATGGGCCGCCCCGCGCGCCTGTTCTCTTTCCCTCCCGGCCTTATACGCTTTGCCGGCAAGCTTACCGGTAAGTCCGGCGCCGTGGACCGCCTGCTGGGTTCCCTGGCCGTGGATGATAGTAAAATCCGGAAGGAATTGGGCTGGAGGCCGCCTTACACTATGGCTGAAGGTTTAAAGACAACGGCGGATTGGTACAAAAGGCTGAATAACTAGGCGGCTTGGCGGAAATTAGAGTATTGTTTGTATAACCTCATATTACAACATAGTATCTATTGACTAACTGTACATACTCAGCTAGAATATTGATATGAATTTGGATTTACGGAGCCAAATAACGGGGGAAGAGTTTGACTATCAGACTCTTACCGGGCTGCTTTCGGCTTACAGTAACCCCGCAATGAAGATAAGCGGCCTCATTAAGGCTGGGGAAATTATCCGCGTAAAAAAGGGGCTCTATGTTTTTGGCGAGCGCCACCGCCGGCGGCCTTATTCAATGGAGCTTCTTGCCAACCTTATCTACGGGCCTTCAATGGTTTCTTCGGACTATATGCTTGCGCATTACGGCCTTATCCCCGAGGCTGTTTACGCTTTAACCTCAACCACGTTCAAAAGACCTAAAACTTTTAAAACGCCGCTTGGCTTGTTTATCTATAAGCAGGCGCCGGCTGAATATTATCCTGTGGGCATGCGGCGGGTTGAATTTAAAGGGGGGGCGTTTCTGGCGGCCTCGCCCGAGCGCGCCCTGGCGGATAAGATCCGTGAGGATGCCGGGAATATTCTTAATAATCGAAAAGAGGCTGAGCGGTATTTATTTGAAGACCTGCGCCTGGATGAAGAAGGTTTTTTTGCCATGGACGCCGCGCTGCTTAATGAGTGCGCCAGGTTGGCGCGGTCGCGCAAGATAAGATTCTGCGCCGCCGTGCTGAAAAAAAGAAAGGCGGTTAAATGAACCCGGCTATAGAAACCATGCTGGCGCGGTACTCGTTTGCGTCTAACGAGGATAAACTGCGCGCCCTGCGCGAGATACTACAGGAGACCGCGCTTTTGGGGCTTTGGCGGGGAAAGTTCTTTGAACACGCCGCGTTCTACGGCGGCACGGCTTTGCGTGTGCTTTATGGCCTGGACCGGTTCAGCGAGGATATGGATTTTTCCCTTTTAAAGCCGGATCCGGGCTTCCGGCTGGAACCGTATTGCGGCTTTGTCAGGGACGAGCTACGGGCGTTCGGCTTTACGGCGGAGATAGAGGTTAAAAAAAAGGCGGCCGGCGGGCAGGTTAAGTCGGCCTTTCTGAAGGCGGACACGTTGGAGCAGCTGCTTGTTATAGGCATGGAAGGGGAAAGCGGGCTGCCGCTGACTAAAATTAAAATAGAAATAGACACCGATCCGCCGCCGCTGTTTAAAACCGAGGCGCGCGCCTTGCTTAATCCGATCTCTTTTAGTGTTAAAGTTTTTGCGCCGTCCTCCATGTTCGCCGGAAAAATGCACGCGCTGCTCTGCCGCGGCTGGAAAACCCGCGTAAAAGGCCGCGACTGGTATGATTTTTTGTGGTTTGTCGGGCGGCGGACGCCCGTTAATCTGGGGCATTTGGAGCAAAGGATGCGCCAGAGCGGGGATTGGGTAAAGGCCGGCCCGCTTACGGAAGGGGATTTTAAGGAGATCTTAAGCCGGCATATAGCTTCCGTGAATTTGGCGCAGGCAAAAGAGGATGTAGTCCGTTTTTTGGTTTCTCCGGAGGTTGTGGATGTCTGGTCAAAAGATTTTTTTATGGATGTGGCCGGCAGAGTTGTAATAGAGTAGGGCGATAAGGGAACAATGAAACGACTAGGCGATATTGCTTTAGCTTCTGCCGCTTTGCTTATATTGGGCGGACCTATGCTGCTGGTGGCGCTGCTGGTGCGGGTTACCTCGCGGGGGCCTGCTTTGTATTGGTCCGACCGGGTGGGCATTAACAACGTTGTTTTTAAGATGCCCAAGTTCCGCACCATGCGGACGGATACCCCGGCCTTGGCCACCCATTTGCTTACTGAACCGGACCGCTACATTACGCCGGTGGGTAAATTTCTGCGCAAGTCCAGCCTGGACGAATTGCCGCAGTTGTTGAGCATTCTTAAGGGCGACATGAGCTTTGTTGGCCCCAGGCCGGCCTTGTTCAACCAGGACGACCTTATTGACCTGCGCACCGCTAAAGGCGTGCAGCGCATAACCCCCGGGCTTACCGGCTGGGCGCAGGTGAACGGCAGGGATGACCTGCCTATTCCCGTTAAAGTGGATTTCGACGAGTATTACCTGAAGAACCGGTCGGTAATATTAGACGTAAAGATACTTTTTATGACTTTCTTTCAGGTGTTTTCCGGGAAAGGGGTTAAACATTAAGAAGGGGGATAAGAGGGGAAGAGGCCGAACCTCGGGGAATTGAGGTTCGGCCTCTACTGCAGCCAGCCTGCTGCCCAGTGCCCGTATTTGATATAATATGGGCACTATAGTGTTGGAATTATCCATGATCATAAACCGCCTGGCGGCAAAACAATTAACCGAAAAGCTTCAGAACGGGAAAGTGCTGATACTTTACGGCACGCGCCGCACCGGCAAGACATTCTTGTTGGACCAGCTAAAAAAGACACTGGCTACTAAGGAGAAGATACTCTTTCTCAACGGCGAAAGCGGTTCGGTGCAGGAACAACTCTCTACTAATATCCCCGAGAAACTTAGCGCTTATATCGGCGATGCCTCTTTGTTGATGGTAGATGAAGCCCAGAAAATACCTGCTATCGGCGGCACCCTTAAATTGATAGTCGACACTAACCCTGCCTTAAAAATAGTAGTAAGCGGTTCGGCCTCGTTCGACCTGGCGCAAAAAGTGGGGGAACCTCTTACCGGCAGGCACAAAACGGTTAATTTGTACCCGGTTTCCGCCGCAGAGCTGATAGCCACCAAAGGCGCCGCTTATTACCATTCCGTCTTTGAGCAGCATCTTATATACGGCGGCTACCCTGAATTATTCTCGCTGCCTTCCCTGAAGCAGCGCCAGGAATACCTGGACACGCTGGCCGGCTCTTATCTTTTTAAGGATATTCTTGAACTCGACACCGTACGGGGCGCAAAAAAACTGAAGGACCTGCTTATTCTGCTTGCCTTCCAGATAGGGCATGAAGTTTCACTTGCGGAACTAGGTAATAACCTGGACCTGCACAAAAATACCGTGGCCCGGTACCTGGACTTGCTGGAAAAGTCTTTTGTGATAGTGAATATACGGGGGTTCAGCCGCAACCTGCGCAAAGAAGTGTATAAAACCTCACGGTACTATTTTGTAGATAACGGCATCCGCAATTCCCTTATAAATAACTTCAATCCGCCCCATCTGCGGGATGATATTGGAATGCTCTGGGAAAACTACGTTGTAATGGAACGCATAAAGAAGCAGAAATATTCGGGTATTATTTCAAATAACTATTTTTGGCGTACCTACGATAAAAAAGAGGTGGATTGGGTAGAAGAACGCAATGGCAAACTGTCCGGGTATGAAATGAAATGGGGTTCCAAGCGGCCAAAGGCTCCCAAAGAGTGGCTTGAAACATATAAGAACGCCACTTATAAAGTGATTTCAAAAGATAACTTTTTAGATTTTATCGTGTAAGCAGATTAAAAGGGGGACCGGCTAAATGAGGTTCGGCCTCTACTGCGGGGGCAGCGTAACAATTAATACAATTAAGCGTAGTTGGGGTGGCGGGGGAAGTGAATTTCGTATAATAAATAAAGATGAAAAAGACTATTACTAAGCACCGGCATTGGCTGGTATTTATTGCGGACGGGCTGGCGGTTGCGGTTTCCTACTGGCTGGCCTTCCAGCTAAGATTTGATTTTATTATCCCTGCCACACAGGTCTCCATTTTTTATAACACGCTGGTTATAGTTATAGCGGCCCGGCTGGCGGCTTTCTACTATTTCAGTCTTTACCGCGGCATTTGGCGCTATGCCAGCATGGACGACCTTACCTCCGTGTTCAAGGCCGTTCTGGCCAGCCAGGTGGTGATTTCGGCGGTTATACTTTTTCTTAATCACGCTAATTTCCCGCGCTCCGTAATAATGATAGACCCGGTGCTGACCATAATGCTTGTGGGCGGCATACGCTTTGCCATACGGGCTACCAGGGAAATGCGCTACCACGGTAACACCAAGGAACTGCCCAAGGTGCTAATTTTTGGGGCCGGGGACCTTGGCGAGAGCATTCTGCGGGGCATACGGCGCGACAAGGTAAATAAATACCATGTGGTAGGGTTCCTGGACGATAATCCAGAAAAGTGGAGCCGCCGTATACACGGCGCGCCTATTTTCGGCGGGCGCAACGTAATGGCTAAAGTAATAACTAAATATGCGGTGGACGAAGTGGTCATAGCGGTTAATCATTCCCGGGGCAAGCTTATCGGGGATCTTATGGCTCTTTACAAGAAAGGCCAGATGCTTAAAAAAGTGCAGTTTAAGACCGTACCGACACTGTCTGAATCATTGGCTTATTCTTCCCGGTCCGCGAAAGTGCTGCGGAAAATAGAATTAAGCGACCTGCTGCACCGCAAGCCCGTGCAGACCGATATGGTGGCGATCACCAGCCTGGTGAAGGGCAAAACCGTGCTTGTTACCGGCGCCGGCGGCACTATAGGCGGGGAACTTTGCAGGCAGATCCTGCGGTTCAAACCGAAAACACTTTTAATGCTGGAGAATCATAACACCGCCCTGTTCTACATAGATAAAGAGCTTGCCGAACTTTCGGAGAAGTGCGAGATAGTGCCTATTGCCGGCGACGTTAAAGACCAGGGGCTGCTGAATAATATTTTTAAGACGTATAAGCCGGCGCTGGTCTTTCACGCGGCCGCGCATAAGCACGTGCCCCTGATGGAGACCAACCCGCAGGAAGCCGTTAAGAACAATACCTTGGCCACCCACCTGCTGGCGGAGACCGCCGTTACCTACGGCGCGGAAAGAGTGCTGTTTATTTCTACCGACAAGGCCGTGCGGCCTACCAGCGTGATGGGCACCACCAAGCGCCTTTCCGAAATGGTGTTTTCCGCTATGGCCGGGAAGTCGCCCACTAAACTTATGGCGGTACGTTTCGGCAACGTGCTGGGGAGCTCCGGCAGCGCGGTTAACATTTTCAAAGAGCAGATAGCCAACGGCGGCCCTGTTACCGTTACGCACCCGGACATCACCCGCTACTTTATGACCGTGCAGGAGGCTATACAGCTTATTCTGCAGGCCTGCGCCATGGGCAGCGGCGGCGAGATCTTTGTGCTTAACATGGGCGAGCCGGTAAAGGTGCTGGACCTTGTTAAGAATTTGATCCTGCTGGCCGGCCTTGAGCCTGAGAAGGACATTGCCATACGTTTTATGGGGTTACGGCCTGGAGAGAAGATGCACGAGGAGCTTTTTAGGGCGGAAGATGTGCGTAAAGACACCGGGCACCCCGATATTTTTATGGCGGTGCCGGAGGGGAACGGCTCTACGCTTAATAAAGAGCAGCTTATGGAACTGAGAAGTTTATGCGAAACCGCCGACCCCGCGCCGCTGATGCGCCGCATAAAAGAATTGATCCCCGCTTATACGAGCACCCCGAACAAGAAGAGCGCCGCGGTTGAGAGCGAATTGGAAGAGTAAGGGTTCGGCCTCTACTGCAGGGGCGGTTAGGCAGTGCCTGTCTGAAGGCGCCTTAGCGGGCGCCTTCTCTGTTTAAGACCACGCCCACCGTTTTAAAGATTATCATAACGTCCAGCCACA
>JAVHRY010000143.1:0-24429 GCA_036171915.1 Elusimicrobiales bacterium
CGGCTCAAATGTCAAGAGCAGCAGCTCTTGTTTCAATTTTAACCGGACAGCTGTGCATTGGGGCTATACTTGCGCCCCCAGGCCGTCGCCCCTCGTGCAGGGGCGTGGATTGAAACTATCACGCCCAGGCGCTTGAGCTCGAAGAAGCAGTCGCCCCTCGTGCAGGGGCGTGGATTGAAACTCTAAGAAAGGACACGAAACACAATCATCGGCTTGTCGCCCCTCGTGCAGGGGCGTGGATTGAAACACTATGCTCTTGTCTATCGAGAAGCCGAGCGTCTTGTCGCCCCTCGTGCAGGGGCGTGGATTGAAACACATTGGGCGTTGTCTTGCTCTTGTGGTGTCAAGTCGCCCCTCGTGCAGGGGCGTGGATTGAAACGTCAAGAGATATTTTAAGATTATTTGCCGGGGAAGTCGCCCCTCGTGCAGGGGCGTGGATTGAAACGGTACTCAATCATACGCAACACCAACAGGATGGAGGTCGCCCCTCGTGCAGGGGCGTGGATTGAAACATTTTAGACAGTCAAATAAAAAATGGTGTGAGCGTCGCCCCTCGTGCAGGGGCGTGGATTGAAACACACTACCCGTGGACTTTGCCGACAACGTTACCGCGTCGCCCCTCGTGCAGGGGCGTGGATTGAAACACATTGGGCGTTGTCTTGCTCTTGTGGTGTCAAGTCGCCCCTCGTGCAGGGGCGTGGATTGAAACGATCATACTCAATGCTAACAGATTGGGGCAGGAGGTCGCCCCTCGTGCAGGGGCGTGGATTGAAACTTTAGATCTAGGATAGTTGGCATATCATGTCTAAAGTCGCCCCTCGTGCAGGGGCGTGGATTGAAACTATTCGTCTGTGCCATTTGATAAAGGCAAAAAAGTCGCCCCTCGTGCAGGGGCGTGGATTGAAACGCCATGCGAGCCTCTACGCTTGTGCCTGCCTGCGGTCGCCCCTCGTGCAGGGGCGTGGATTGAAACCACCCTCGGCGTGGATACCAAACCCAACGGGGAAGTCGCCCCTCGTGCAGGGGCGTGGATTGAAACCCATTCGGCCACGGTAAGGAAGCAGCCGAGCGCGGTCGCCCCTCGTGCAGGGGCGTGGATTGAAACTTTTTGTGTTTGCTATTAATATTGTTTGGTCGGTGTCGCCCCTCGTGCAGGGGCGTGGATTGAAACCAGTGCGGACAGCAGTTCGGGGGCGGAGGCTATTGTCGCCCCTCGTGCAGGGGCGTGGATTGAAACTTGTTATTCCAAACCGCGCCGCTCAACGCGCCCAGTCGCCCCTCGTGCAGGGGCGTGGATTGAAACTCCTTTGCGCTGATTTTAGCGAGTATGCCAGCTCGTCGCCCCTCGTGCAGGGGCGTGGATTGAAACATATCGGGCGTTGTCTTGCTCTTGTGGTGTCAACGTCGCCCCTCGTGCAGGGGCGTGGATTGAAACAGGGCCATTATCATGCTATGACGGTGGGTGTCTCGTCGCCCCTCGTGCAGGGGCGTGGATTGAAACTTGATGAAGCTCAAATGATTTATTCTAAAGGAAATGGTCGCCCCTCGTGCAGGGGCGTGGATTGAAACCGCATTTGACGGGTGAATGGCAAAAGCGGGGTGTAAAAGAACAAAGAGAATGTAAAATTTTGACTGCCGAAATTTCCAAAGCCACTTTCGGCGTGACCCCCAGTTAATACAATTTACAGACGGTCTTCTTCTTCCCTAGCCGCACGCATAATTAATATAATTATGGGCATGGATTGGATTTTACAGATTCCTGTACTGTTTTTTTCCGTAATCTTCCACGAATTCGCCCACGGCTACGCGGCCTACAGGCACGGGGACGATACCGCCTACCTTTCCGGGCGCCTGTCCTTCAACCCGCTGCCGCACATCGACCCGATCGGCACTGTCCTGCTGCCGGTGGCTTGCGTGCTGATGCATTTCCCCGCCATAGGCTGGGCCAAGCCCGTTCCCGTTAACCCCTATAGGATGCATAGTCCCCGGGCCGACATGGCTGTAGTGGCTTTCAGCGGCCCGCTTTCAAATATACTGCTGGCGGTACTCGCCGCTATAATCTATAAAGTGCTCTCCCTTGGGTCTATAGGCGGGAGCCTGGTTGAAACGCTGCTTAGCACATTTGGTTTTGCAGTAATAATAAACCTGCTGCTGGCCGTTTTTAATCTTATTCCCGTGTTCCCGTTAGACGGCAGCCAGGTGGCATTGGGCTTGCTTAAGGGCCGCTGGCTTGAGATCTATGAAAAGCACCTGCCCTATGGAGTTTATATAATAATCGCCCTGGTCTTTACCGGGACATTGTCAAAACTAATGCAGCCTGTTCTAGGGCTGGCGCTGCTGCTGCTGTCATACCTGGGCGTGTATATAAGTTGATTTATGGAAAACAAAAAATCGGTGGTCGTTTCCGGGGCCAGGCCCACTGGCCGCCTGCACCTCGGCAATTACTGGGGCACCCTGAAGAACTGGGTGGAACTGCAGAACAAGTACGACTGCTATTTTTTCGTGGCGGACTGGCACGCGCTGACCACCGGCGCCGACAAGAGCGGGGACATCGCCGCCAGCACCCGCGAGATGGTACTGGACTGGCTGGCGCTGGGCCTGGACCCCGCCAAGTGCGTTTTCTTCCGGCAGTCCGACGTGAAGGAACACGCCGAGCTGGCGCTGCTCTTGGGCATGGTGACGCCCATCAGCTGGCTGCTCAGGAACCCCACTTTCAAGGACCAGCTGCAGGAGCTGCACAAGCAGAAGTACAAGGGCCAGGAAGACAAGGCGAAGAAGGCCGAGGGCGTGACCAGGCAGCTCGCCGAGGCCCACGGCGAGGACGCCGAGACTACCGCGCTGCACAGCGACATGGCCGTGATCGGCTTCCTGGGCTACCCGGTGCTGATGGCCGCCGACATTTTACTTTACGACGCTACCCGCGTGCCGATCGGCAAGGACCAGCTGCCGCACCTGGAGCTGACGCGCGACATGGCGCGCCGCTTCAACCACGTGTTCGGAGGGCAGGTCTTGAACGAGCCGGAGCCGCTGTTCACCAGCTACCCGGTGGTGCCCGGCATCGACGGGCGGAAGATGAGCAAGTCCTACGGCAACACCATAGCGCTGGGCGAGGACGCCAAGAGCCTGGAGGCCAAGGTGAAGAAGATGTACACCGACCCCCTCAAGATAAAGATGGACGACAAAGGCCATCCCGAGGGCTGCGTGGTGTGCGCCTTCCACAAACTTTATAACCCGGGGTGGAAGGTACAGGAAGACGCCTGCCGCGGGGGCAGCACCGGCTGCGGCGCCTGCAAAAAGCTTCTTGTCGAACTTATGGAGAAAGAAGTGAGCGCCTTCCGCGCGCGCCGGGCGGAGTTCGCCGCCACGGTTAACGTGGAAGAAGTGCTGGCCGAGGGAGCGAAGAAAGCCCGCGCCGTGGCCTCTAAGAAAATGGCCGCGGCTTCCAAGGCGGCGGGATTAATATGACCATGGCTGCCATAGACATTCACCTGGAAAACTTTGAGGGCCCGCTGGACCTGCTGATGCACCTTATCAAGAAGAATAATCTTGATATTTACGATATTCCCATCTCCCAGATCACCTCCGAGTACCTGCAGTACCTGGACGTAATGAAGAGCCTTAACCTGGAAGTGGCGGGCGACTTCCTGGTGATGGCCGCCACGCTGATGCAGATAAAGGCCAAGATGCTGCTGCCGGCGCCTGAACAGCTCGAAGGCGAGGGCGGCCCGGACCCGCGCGGCGCGCTGGTTAGCATGCTGGAAGAGTACCAGCGCTACAAGGAAGCCTCCAAGGAAATGAACGGGCGCTTCGCCAAGTTCAAGGACGCGTTTTACCGCGGCTCGCCGGTGTTCTCCAGCGAGGAAAAATACCTTGACCTGGATTACTTCGCCCTGATGGACGCGGTGCAGCGCGCTTTCAAGCGGGCCGAACCCTCCAAAGAAATTGAGGCGGACCAGTTTCCCATAGAGTCGCGCATAGCCCGTATACAGGAGATGCTGGAAGGTAAGGAATGGCTGCTGCTGGACGATATCTTCGCCGCCGAAACCAAGCGCCTGGGGGTAATTACCTGTTTTATGGCCCTGCTGGAACTGGTAAAACAGCGGAAGATACTGGTTTCCCAGGACGAGGCTTATACCGAGGTGCGCATTTATCCCGCGCCAGCCGGCCCTGCTGCCGGGCCCGCGGCCGCTCCGGAAGAAAATAAAGGGGGCCAGGTTTAGCCCTGCTATTAATTATTTACGCTTAACGATCTACGGTTTACGATCCTCACGAGGTACCTATGGAAGACACGGAACTTAAAAGAGTGCTTGAGACACTGCTGTTTATTACCGACGCGCCGCTGCCCGCGGCCCGCCTGGCCCAGCTTTGCGAAATAAAGAATAAAGAGCGCGTGGAAAGCGCCCTGAACGAGCTCCGCAAGAGCTACGACGACGAAGGCCGTACACTGCAGGTTATGCAGGTTGCCGGCGGCTGGCAGCTGGCTACCAGGCCCGAGTACGGGCTCTGGGTGCGCAAGCTCTACAATAATAAAATGACGGTGCGCCTTACGCAGGCCGCGCTTGAAACCCTTTGCATAATAGCCTACAAACAGCCGCTCACCCGCGCTGAAATAGAGGCCATACGCGGCGTGGAGGTTATAGGCCCGCTTGATACCCTTACCCAGCGCAGGCTGGTGACCGTGGTTGGCCGGCGCGAGAGCATAGGCCGCCCCATACTCTACGGTACCACCAGCGAATTCCTGCGCCAGTTCGGGTTGAATTCACTGGACGGCCTGCCCAAGCTTGAAAGTTTTAATATAGAGAACGCGGCCGCGGGCGCCCAGTCCACGGCCGTGGAGCTTATAGAACAGGATTCAATTCAGGAGCCGGTGGCCGGGGGCGAGCCGCCCGCCGCCACCTTAAAGGCCGCTGAGCCGGCTGCCGCAGGGGAGCCCGCGGAAGTAAGCCCGGAAGCCCCGGCCGGAGAGACGGCCCCGGAGCAGCAGCCGGCCGCTGTGATCCCGGAAGCCGCACAAGTGCCTTCGGCGGGACCTATAGCTGCCGAACAGCCCGGAGACGGAACCGAAGAAAAGCCCCTGTAAAAGTCAGTTTTACGCGACCGGTCACTAATTTAATGCCTGAAATCCGCAAAGATCCTGTTTTTGGCCGCTGGGTGATAATAGCGGCCCAGCGCGGCCTGCGCCCCAACGAATTCCGCGCCCCGCCCGCTCCCGGCTCCGGAAGTTACTCCTGCCCGTTCTGTCCCGGAGCCGAGTCCCAGACGCCTCCCACCATATTCTCCCTGCCCGGTGAAAAGGGCGGCTGGCGGCTGCGCGTGGTGGGTAATAAATACCCGGCGCTGGTAAGCGTCGGTTCCACCGACAGCCGCCGGGAGGGTATTTACGACAGCATGGATGGCGTGGGGTCCCACGAGATCGTCATCGAGACCCCGGAACACGGCCTCTGGCTTGAGGAAATGCCCGCAGGCGCCGTGGCCGACGTGATAAAAACTTTCATGCTGCGCATGCGGGAGATAAAAAAGGACCCGCGCATCAAGTACGTGATGATCTTCAAGAATCACGGCCGTAACGCCGGGGCGAGCCTGGTGCACCCGCATTCCCAGATAGTCGGCATGCCGATGACGCCGCTGCGCGTTACGCAGGAAATAAACGGCGCCGAGCAATACCGGCTTGAGCGCGGCTCCTGCGTTTTCTGCGACATCGTAAAAGAGGAGACCGCTTCGGGGCGGCGTGTGGTGGCGGAGAACGCGGATTTCGTGGCTTTAACCCCATATGCCAGCCGTTTTTCTTTTGAAACCTGGATATTGCCGAAAGCGCATTTGAGCCGTTTTGAAGAGAGTTCGGACGCCCTGGCGGAGGGGCTCGCCGGGGTACTTAAAACGGCGCTGGGCAAACTTTCCGTCTCTTTGCCCGACCTGTCCTATAACCTTATCGTGCACACCACCCCCGTCAGCGATCCCGCTTCCGGGCATTACCACTGGCATATAGAGATAATGCCCAAGCTCAGCCATGTGGCAGGTTTTGAGTGGGGCACCGGGTTTTATATCAACGCGGTTTCCCCGGAGGAAGCGGCCGGGATGCTGAATTCCGGCGGAAAATTCGAGATCTAGGAGCCTGTCCGACATAAGGCTTTCATGACGACTTGCTTATGTCGGACAGGCTCCTGGCCTAAACAGTGAAGCGTAAAGCGGTAATAGTTATAAGGTTCGGAACGCTAAGGAACCATTCACGATTCGTGATCGACGATTGACGGAGAATAATCATGAAGATACTTATTGCCGCGAGCGAAGCTTTTCCCTTCTGCAAGACCGGCGGTCTGGCCGATGTGGTCGGCGCTCTGGCCCAGGTATTCTCCCGGGCGGAGGATACTGAAGTGGCGCTTTTCCTGCCGCATTACCGCAACGTGGGCGGAGGGGCCTTCTCGCCCAAGGCGGCGGGGGGAAGTTTCCTGATCCCGGTGGGCAACCGCGTGGAGACCGCAACCATGAGCCGCGTGCAGTGGGGGAAGGTGGCGGTTTATTTTATAGAGAACCCCAAGTATTTTGACCGGCCCGGCATTTACCGCTCCGCCGCCGGCGACTACGAGGACAACGACGAGCGCTTTGTGTTCTTCTCCCGCGCGGTTCTTGAGGGGGCCAAGTTCATAGGCTTCAAACCCGACATTATACACTGCCACGACTGGCAGACCGGGCTGGTGCCGGCTTACCTGCGCACGCTCTACCGTATAGACTCTTTTTACGCCAAGACGGCCTCGGTATTTACCATACACAACATAGCTTACCAGGGCATGTTCCCCAAGGAAACCCTGTTGAAGGCGGGCTTCTCCTGGCTGGACTTTACTCCTGAAAAACTGGAGTTCTACGGCGGCGTTAACTTTATGAAGTCCGCCCTGGCTTTCGCCGACCTGATAACTACGGTGAGCCCTACCTACGCCAGTGAGATACAGTACCGCCCGGAGTTTGGCCACGGTCTGGAGGGAGTGCTGAAGCACCGCACTTCGGACCTGTTCGGCATTCTTAACGGCATAGACGAGGAGATCTGGGACCCGGGTACCGATACTTTCCTCGGGCGCGGTTACGAGCTTAAGAGTTTCCAGCGCGGCAAAGCCGCGGCTAAAAAAGCGCTGCAGAGCGAACTGGGGCTTGAAGAGAACAAGGACCTGATCCTCGCCGGGGTTGTAAGCCGTCTGGACCACCAGAAGGGTCTGGACGTGCTGCTTAAGGCCGCGCCGGAGTTCCTTGAAAAAATGCAGTTTGTCGTGCTGGGCGCCGGGGATCCCGGGCTGACCGGGGCTTTGGGCGCGCTGGCCGCGGCAAATCCCAGGCGCGTAGCGTTCACGTCCGGTTTTGACGAGGCGCTGGCGCACCGGATCTACGGCGGCTCCGACGTTTTTATCATGCCTTCAAGGTTCGAACCCTGCGGGCTCAGCCAGATGATAGCCATGCGCTACGGCGCGCTGCCGGTGGTTACTCGCACCGGGGGGCTTAAAGACACGGTGTTCTACAACGGCGAGCCCAAGGATTCCAACGGCTTCGCTCTGGACAACCCCGAGGAAGCGCAACTTAAGTCCGTGCTGGGGCACGTGATTTCGCTTTACGGCTGGCGGGAGAACTGGAACCTGATGGTGAAGAACGCCATGCGCGGCGACTATTCCTGGGGCAAGTCCGCCGAGGCCTATCTCAAACTCTTCGCCATCGCCGCCCAGCGCCGGCAGCTGTAAACCGCACCTTAAATCCGCGAGATGCCCAGTCGGGGCGGCAAGGGTATGGGCCCGTCGGGCACGGGGTCGGGACACACCGTGCCCGCCCCTCGTCACTCGGCCTTCGCGCTTACGTAAGCTCAGGCCTCCGTGACGGCCCGCCGAACCCATACCCTTGCCGCCCCTCCGCCGGTTTTGCGTTCTGGCCCCTGCGGAGGCCCCCGACCGGACATTCCGCGATCTTGAAAAAAAGGCAGCAAAAAAGGGAAGCCCGCGCTTCCCTTTTTTTGTTTTGCCGGTACGGCTTAGGCTCCGCTCATGTACTTTTTCCGGAACCAGACTTCGAGGTCGTCGAAGAGGGTGTAGGTTACCGGGGTCATCAGCAGGGTGATCAGCAGCGACAGCGACTGGCCGCCTATGATTACCCAGGCCATCGCGCGGCGCGAACCCGAGCCGGCCCCCGTGCCCAAGGCTGTCGGGATCATGCTGGCCACCAGCGTCAGCGTGGTCATCAGGATAGGGCGCAAGCGCGTCTTGTTCGCCTGAATAGAGGCCTCATGCCGTGCCATTCCCTTCGCCCGCAGCGTATTGGTATAGTCCACCTGCAGGATGGAGTTCTTCTTCACGATGCCGAACAGCATGAAGATGCCCATGATGGAGAACAGCGTCATGCTCTGCCCCGCCACGAACAGCGAGATCACCGCGAACGGCAGCGTCAGCGGCAGCGCTATCAGGATGGAGATGGGGTACACGAAGCTTTCGAACTGGCTCGCCAGCACGATATAGATGAAGATGAACGACATGGCGAAGGCGATCACGAAGCCCTTCAACATGTTGCCCAGTTCCTTGGCGCGGCCCGCCGCGCCGCCGGTGTATTCCGCCGCCGGGTGCTGCGCCTTGAACGCCGCGTCCGCTTCCTTGATCAGCTGGCCCAGCGGCATGCCGTTGGTGTTGGCTTCCACCGTTATCTTCCTCTGGCGGTTGAAGCGCTCTATCTGCGTGGGGCCGAAGCCCTGCACCACCTTGGCCACGCTGTCCAGGCGCACCATGCGGCCGCCGGTGGCGGGCACCACCAGGGCCTCGAGCACTTCCTTCCTGTCGCGGAAACCCTTGTCGGCGCGCACGCGCACCTGGTACAGTTCGTCCGCGTCCTTAAACTTGGTGATGTCCTCTTCGCCGCCCACCAGCGTCCTGAGCGAGAAGGCGATGTCCTCGATCTTCACGCCCAGGTCGTGGGCGCGGTCGCGGTCTATCTCCACGCGGTATTCGGGCTTGGCGTTGGAGAAACTCATGTCCACATCCACCACGCCCTTGAGCGTCTTCAGGTGGTCGGTAACGGCCTTCGCGTAGGCCTGCAGTTTGTCCAAGTCAGGCCCGGTCAGGTTGTACTGCAGTTCCTTCTCGCCGCCGCCGCCGAAGCCGCCGATGGGCGCCACGGCTATGCGCAGCCCGGTGTACTTGCTCATCATCGCGCGGGAGGATTCTATTATCGTGTTAAGCTTCGGGCGCTTGCCGAGGGGCACCAGCTCCACCAGCACGTAGCCCTCGTTGGTGGCCGCCGAGCCGGCGTGTGAGCCCGTGCCCGTGCCGATGGACGAAAGGGTGTTGACCACGTAGGGGATGGCCTTGGTTTCGGCCTCCACCTGCGCGAACAGCTGTTTCATCACTTCCAGGCTGGTGCCTTCCGGCGCCTTGATGGTGATCTGGTACTGGCCGGTGTCGTCCTGCGGCATGAAGTCCTTGCCGATGAACATGAACAGCGGGATCATGGACAGCATGATGCCGATGGAGCTTAAGACCATGAACTTGCGGTGGGACAGCGCCCATTCCAGCAGCACGATGTAGCGGCTGGCCAGCCACTCGTTGATGTGGTCGGTGAACTTCTGCAATTTGGATTTTTCGGACTCCTTCACTTTAAGGAACAGCGAGCACAGCATGGGCGTGAGCGTCAGCGCCACGAAGGTGCTGATGGCGATGGCGAAGGCGATGGTGAGGCCGTAGCTCTTCACGAAGCGGCCCACGATGCCGCCCATGTACGCCAGCGGCACGAAGATGACGATCAGCGACGCCGACATCGCGATGACGGCGAAGCCTATTTCCTCGGCGCCTTCCAGCGCCGCCTTCACGGGGGAGATCTTATGCTCCTCCATGTGGCGGTAGATGTTCTCGAGCATCACGATGGCGTCGTCGATGACGATACCCACGGCGATGGTCATGCCCAAAAGCGTCATGTTGTTCAGCGTGAAGCCGGCCTGGTCCATGAAGAAGAATGTGGCGATCAGCGAGGCCGGGATGGCCAGCGCCGAGATGATGGTGGAGCGGAAGTCGCCCATGAACACCAGCACCATTAGGCCCGCCAGCAGCGCGCCCAGCATCAGGTGCTCTTTCACGGTGTCCACCGAGCTCTGGATGAACTCGGACTGGTCGCCGATGATCTTGGTGTGGATGCCGGGGGGGATGATGGACTGCATGGCGGTGAGCCGCGCGCGGATGTTCTTTACAACTTCTACGGTGTTCGTGCCGGACTGCTTCTTCACCACCAGCGTTACCGAGGGCTTGCCGTTCAGGTAGGAGGCCGTGGTCATGTACTCGCCGGTGTCCTCCACCTTGGCGATGTCGGAAATGCGGATAGGCGTGCCGTTCACGTTCGAGATAACTATCGAGCTGAAATCCTTAACGTCCTTGATGCGGCCGAGGATGCGGAGCACGAAATCCTTGTCCGTCTGCTCCACCTTGCCGCCGGGGATCTCGATGTTCTGCTGGGTGATGGCGTCTTTCAGCTGCTTGGTGGAAAGGTTGAGCGAGGCCATCTTGAGCGGGTTCACCACGATGTGGATCTCGCGCTCGCGGCCGCCTACCACGTCCACCGAGCCTACGCCGCTGACGGTCTCGATATTCTCCTTGATCTTCTTCTTGGCGAAGCGCGTAAGTTCCACCATGTCCCGGTCGCCCGAGACCACGATGTTCACCACGGCGATGGCGCCGATGTCGAACTTGGACACCACGGGTTGGTCGGTGCCCTGGGGCAGCTGGGCCAGCACGGCGTTGATCTTGTCGCGCACTTCCTGCGCGGCCACGTCGCCGTTCTTTTCCAGCACGAACTTGATCATCACCATCGACATACCTTCGTAGCTGGTCGAGGTCAGTTCGTCTATGCCCGAAATAGTGTTGACGGATTCTTCTATCGGCTTGGTGATGGAGGACTCCACCTCTTCGGGCCCGGCGCCGCGCAGCGTGGTCTGCACGATCACGAACGGGAATTCCACGTTGGGAAACAGGTCCACGCCCAGGCGGAAGTAGGAGAAGATCCCCAGCACCACCAGGGCCGAGATCATCATGGTGGTGAGGATGGGACGTCTAACCGAAAGATCTGTAATTTTCATAGGTTTATGGTCGCCTTATCGCGGGCAGCTTCCCTACTCCTGCACCTTTATCTTGCTGCCGTCCTTCAGCCCGTAAAGGCCGAAGGTTATAAGTTCGTCGCCGCCCTTAAGGCCGTAGGCTATCTGCACGAAGTCGTCGTTGGCTATGCCGGTCTTCACGTTGCGGCGTACCGCGGCGCCGTTAACGGGCACGAAAATGTAAGGCTTGCCGTCGTTCAGCACGGCCGAGGCGGGGACCGAGACGGCGCCTGACTTGGCGCCTACTACCAGCCGGATCTCGGAGAACATGCCGGGCTTAAGCAGCCCTTTGGAATTGTCGGCCAGCAGCTCTATGGCGGCGCTGCGGGTCTTGGTGTCCACCACCGGGCTGACCCGGTAGACCTTGCCGCGGAACAGCGTGTCGGGGAAGGCGTCCACTTTTATGTAAGCCTGCTGCCCCATAAAGACCTTGCCCACGTAGCGTTCGGGCACGTCCACCACCACGCGCACCTGGCCCTGGCTGACCACCAGCGCTATCGGGGTGGTCGGCGTAACGTTGGCGCCGGTGTCCTGGTACATGCGGCCGATCACGCCGTTAAGCGTGGAGGGCACCGGGGCCGGCTCGTACACCACGCCGGGCTCGTCGCGCTCCACCAGCGCCACGGGCTGGTCTTTCTTTACCGCGTCGCCTTCGGTCATCAGGTTCCTCATGAGCTTGCCGGCCACCCTCGGGTAGAGGATGGCTTCGTCCATGGCTTTTACGGAGCCCACCAGGATGATATAGTCCTCGATGTCCTTAACCTGGGCCTTTTCGGTCTTTACCAGGAACCGGTCCTTCTCAAGGCTGTTGAAAGCCTCCAGGTCCTTGTTCTTGCAGCCGCCGGCCGAAGCCGCCGCGGCCGCCAGCGCTAAGATGAATATTTTTGTTTTAAGGTTTTTCATAAATTCTCTCTGTTGGTTTTGTGCCCGTCTTTGTCCGTTGTACTTTATTACTCCCCGAGCGTCCACTTGAGTTCCGCGTCGGCTGAGCAGGTATCGTGCAGCGCCTGGATGTACAGGGTCTGGGATCTGTTCAGGGCCAGCGAGGTGTCGTTCAGCTCCAGCTGGCTGGCCAGGCCGTTCCTGAACCGCACTTCGGTGGCGGCCAGCGCCTTGCGCGCGGTCTCCACGGAAGTGGTCTGGGATTTGAGGCGGAGCGAGGCCTCGTTCAGGCTCAGCCAGGCTTCTTTAACCGCTATCTTTATTTTGCGTTCGAGTTCTTTAAGGTTGGTCTCGGCTATGTCCGCCTGCAGGCTGGCCTGCCTTACGCGGGAAGAGGTGGAACCTCCGGCGAAGAGCGGCAGGGAGAGTTTCATTCCCGCCGTAGTGCTCCAGCTCTGGTCTGCCGAGCCTGGGAAGCCGGCCTCTGCCTGGCCCTGGAAGCCCCTGGAGGCGAAGGCGCTGATGTAAGGATAATGTCCGGCCTTCTCTATCTTTATCATTTGCAGGTAAAGGTTACGCTGGATGGCGGCGTCGCGGTATTCGGGGCGGTTCGCGAGGGCGGTTTTGTACATCCCCGCTATTTCACCCGGCCCGTTCTTGTCGCAGTTGAGGCCGTCCGCAAGGGTGATCTCCGTTTCCGGGTCCAGACCCAGCAGATTCTTCAGCTCTATCAGGCCTTCCTCGTAAAGGTTCAGGGCCTGGGTGAGGGCGGGCTCGGTATTGGACACTTCCACCTGCTGCCGCAGCACCGAAAGGTCGCTGGCGATGCCTTGCTTGTACTGCGCCTGGATGGTAGCCAGATGCTGGCTGGCCAGGTCGAGGGTTTCGCGCTGGATAGAGGCGAGGGAGCTTGAGAGCAGCACGGCGTAATACATCTGCTTCACGGCCTTGGAGATGCCGTTCTGCGCTGTCTTCAGCTGTTCGTCCGAGTCTTTGGCGTACATGTTGGCCATGCGGATGCCGGTATAGACCTTGCCGCCGGCCCAGATCACCTGGTTCAGGTCCAGCGAGGCCGAATAGGCGTTGTTCAGGCCGGATTTTATCTTTGTCCCGCCGATGAAGAAGGAAGGGGACTCGATGTTGCGGGTATACCCGGCGCTGGCGCTGAGCTGGGGATATACCGTGCCCCAGTATTCCTTTACCCTCTCCTTATATATGCTGCGGGTCTCCCCGGCCGTAACCACGGTGGCGTTGTTCTTAAGCGCGGTCTGCACCGCGCCGTCCAGCGTCAGGTCCAGCGCGCCGGCCCGGGCCAGCAGAGGGGAAAGAAGGATTATGACCAGCGCCGTCTTGAGGCTCCTGGCGCCGGCCGCTATGATCTTCGCCATGCGCTGCGGCAGGTTCTTGGGCAGGCTCTCTATGCCGCGTTGGCGGGCCTCTATCATTAAATGGGTTATCACCGCGCTTATCATGTGTATGACGGTTCCCGCATTGGCGCGCGAAAGGGCGTCCTTGCCGGCGCCCTCGCCCAGGATCTTGGTCAGGTTCTCGCGGTTCTGTTCCTTGAGTTCCAGGGCCATTGAACTGAGCACGCTGTCGGAAGGCGAGGCCATGATCTTGAGCGCGCACTTTGGCATGTTGGGGTAACGCTTTATGAAGTCCACGTGGTTGGAGAAGATCTTAGACAGCTTCTGCTCCAGTGTCAGGCCGGGTTTGCTGATCTCGGCCTGCAGTTCCCTGAAATGCTTCGTTCCCTCTATGAAGGAGGCTTTTATCAGCTCGTCCTTGTCCTTGAAATAGTAATAGAGCACGGGTTTGGTAATCTTCAGCTTGACCGAGATCTCGCGCATGGAAACCGCGTCCGGGCCTTTCTCGGCCATCATGGCTGAGGCCGTCTCCAGGATGCGCTGGCGGGTCTTGTCGCCCTTGGTGATCTTTAGGTTTATTTTTGGTTTCATAGTAAAACTTACCTACCGGTAAATAAATTATAACACAGCTCCCCCTTTTTTGTCAAGGCCCCCGGCCGGGCCAAAGGGCCCAGACGCGGGTAGGTCTTTTTAGTTTTTAAATCCGGGACCTATGTCCCTGTTGCTTTTTCTTAAAGAAATGTAGGATTATAACGTAGCCCTTGTAATCCTCCGAACAGGCGGGGGAGCATCCACCAGCGGGCCTTAACCCGCCGTAACCAGGGGAAACGGAATTGGATTTCGTTTCTCTTTTTTTTATTTTGCGGCGGAAATAGGATGGCAATGAAAATAACCCTGATACTCCCGTTTTTTCTCGCGGCCGTTTTTTTCCGGCCCGCCGCAGCCGAATCCCCGGCCGATATGAACTCCGCCCTGGCCGGCAACGGGACTTTCTCGGACCCGGTGCTGCAGGATTACATGGAGACCGCCGACGGCTACCTCAATTCAAAGAATACCATGAAGATACGCACGGACTTCAGCGATTTCCGCGATTCCCCCGTTTCTTCCCCGGTTCCGACCCTTAAAAACCCCGTGCCGGCAAAGATCCCGCCCGCGGCGGCCGCCGGTATCCGTAAGGCCGACCTGCCGGTGCTGCCCACGGGGCATTACAAGGTGACCTTCGCCGGGGAAAGCGGCCCGGTGGGCTCTTTTGTCTGGCCGCTGGGTACCGGGGCTAAAAAGTTCGCGAGGGAATATGTTTTTATCAGCGTTACGCCCGCGCAAAAAGACTTCTCTGCCCTGCTTTCGCGGCTCGAGGCCGGCGCAGGCTTCCGTTTCGCCGGGGAAAAAAGTTTTTACTCCTTGGAGTCCAGGCGCACCGTCCTTCTTGGCTGGGTTCCGTCCGAAAACCTGGCCAGGGTCAGCCGCATAGCGGGGGTGAGCCGGGTATCCGTGGAAAAGAAAGACTCGGGGGTGCCTTTAAAGACACGGGTGCGCTTTACCCTCAAGGTCCCGTACCAGAACCGTCCCAACGCTTTCGTGCCGGATTTTATAAAAGGGCTGTCGGCGCACAGCGGTTTTTCCGCAGAGACCTGGTTCCGCCTGCCCAAAAAAGACCCGGATTCCAAATTCAGCGTCTTTGAAGTCGCCGGGACCCTGCCGGTGGACATGATCAGCGACCTTTCCCGCTCGCCCTTCGTGGCTTCCGTAGAGTTCAGCGACGCTTCGCTGTGAACTGAGTCAGCAGACTGTTAGCCTTCTTTCCTTTCCCGCAGGCCGCCAAAGCGGCCTGCGGTTTTATGTCGCCCTTCATAAAAGCTATAATTTAACTTTATGGACGAACATAAACATTCCCACGATGCCCGCAGTTCTGCCAGCCCCCGCAAAGGCTACCGGGTGGTTTTCCTGCTTGCCTTTTCCGCCGGTCTGCTTGCCGAAATGCTGCTTTTCCTGCACGCGCAGATGCGGGAAGTCTCCATGCTGCTTAAAGAGGATTTTCGCGTGGTAGTGCTGCGCGACGATAAGTCCAAAGAGACCAGCGACTCGATAGGCGCCGCGCTTGTTAAAATAAAAGGCACTTCCCAGGCGGTTTTTGTAAGCCGCCAGGACAGGCTGAACCGGCTGAAAGCCGAAGAGCCCGAACTGGTCGCCTCGGTCCTGTCCCCGGGTTCCAACCCCATGCCTGACACTTGGGAAGTGTCTATCGGCGAAGAAGCTTTGGGCGATATTAACGCCTGGACGGACGCCGCCTGGAAAGTAGCCGGGGTGGGTGACATAAAGTATAAGCCGCTTGAGGTTTACGCCGTAATGCATGCTATTTTTTACGGTCACCTTATTTCCATCACCCTCGCTTTGTCTTTTCTGGCTTTTATGCTTATGGCGGCGATGGTGCTTACCCACAGCCATACTCCGGCCTCCCTTGCGGCGTCGCTTGGCGCCGATAAAATATGGTTCTTGTCTGGAGCCGCCGGCGCGGTGGCTTCGGCCCTGGCCGCTTACACCGTGGTTTATCCGGTAAAATACCTTAGCCCGGTGTGGGTGTGGCCCAACCCGCTCTGGCAGGCTGCGGTGGCTTTTTCCGGAGCCCTGCTCGGCTGGGTTGTTTTCCAGTGGAAAAAAGACCGGCCCTGAAGGCCCGGGAAAGCTACATGCCACACATAAGTCACAAGCCTCGGATTTGCCCTGCCAGGCGGGCGCTGGCCGTTCTCGCGCCGGCCTGCGCCGCGGTATTTGTTATTCTTGCCCTGGGTTTTTCCTGCCTGCCCGCGGGCGCCCAAACCGCCGTTGACGTCAAAAAAAAGAATCTTGAAGAAATAAACCGCCAGCTTGAAGATAAAAGAAAAGAGCTGGACCAGTACCGCGCCGACGAGGAACGCATCCTCGCCGAGATCGGCGGTCTGAAAAAAGAGGAGAAGCAGACGACTTCGCGGCGGGCCGAGCTGGAAGACCTGCTGGCAAAAGCGCGTGCGCGTTCCGGGGACGCGCGGCAGAAATACGACTCGCTGGAAAAGGCAAAAAAAGACCTGGCCGGCGATATTTCCGGGGAACTGGTGATGTATTCCCTGCAAAAAGATTTTTACTACCCCTATTACGGCTTGCGGGATATTTCAAAAGATATGCTTATGCGCACCGCCATGCTCAACAAGCGGGCGCTCCTGACGCGCATAAAAGGCGAGAGCGTCCGCGTGAACAGGGATATGCAGCTCCTGAAGGCGAAGGGCGTGGAACTCAAGTCCCGCCAGGACCTGCTGCGCAAGCAGATCTCCGCCCACAAGACGCTGGTCAAGAGCAAGGAAGGCGAGCTGGAAAAGACCAGGGAACTGCAGGCCAGTCTTTCAAAGGAACTGGAAAACCTGCAGAACGCGGCCCTGGGGCTTACCCGCCTTGTTAAAAAGCTGCAGAAACAGGCACCCTACCGCAGCAACGAGGGATCCACGGAGCTGCCAATAGCCCGCGGCTCCCTGCCCTGGCCCGCGAAAGGGAAGATCATAAGCCGTTTCGGCAGGGAAGACGTGCCCGGGCTAAAGACCTGGATAGTCAGGGAGGGTGTGCGCATAGCCACCCTTCCGGGCGCCCCTGTGAGCGCGGTGCTTGACGGGAAAGTTATATATGCCGGGCCTTTCCGCACCTATGGCAACGTGGTGATAATAGATCACGAGAAAGGTTTTTTTACGATTTACGGCCTGCTCAGCCGCATAGACGCGGTTAAGGGCCAGTCGGTTCTGCCCGCTTCGCTTATAGGCCTTGCCGGGGAAGATACCCAGGCCGTCAGTTCCGGCAAAAGATCCGCCGGCAGCGCGGTATATTTTGAGATACGCAAAGGCGACCGGGCGCTTGACCCCCTAAAGTGGCTCTCAAATTAGTTATAATTTACAGATATTTAAAATATATAAGCCGGACCTGCATTATAGGCCGGGGTCTGTCGTTTTGTGCACCTTAAGGAGCTAAAATGAAGAATGGAAGGAAAATAGCGTTTGTCACCCTGTCTGCTCTTTTTATCGGGGCGGTTTTTCCTTACGTTAATTTCGCAATGGACCAGACGTACCAGCAGTTGAAGGTAATAGTAGACGTACTGGAGCTCATCAAAGACAGTTATGTGGAGCAGATAGACCCGCAGAAGCTGGTTTACGGCGCGGCCAGGGGCATGGTGGGCGAGCTGGATGATTTTTCCCAGTTCATGGAGCCTGACGTCTATGAGCGCGTAAAAAGCGATACCGAGGGGGAGTTCGGCGGTATCGGCATAAGGGTGGATTTACGGGAAGGCTGGCTTACCGTGGTTACGCCGCTGCCCAATACCCCGGCCTGGAAAGCGCAGATGCTGCCCGGAGACAAGATCGTTAAAATAGAGGGCGTATCCACCAAGGATATGATCATCGACGAGGCCATAAAGCAGCTGCGCGGCAAACCCGGCACACAGGTAAAGATCACCACCGCCCGGGAGCCTGAAGCAAAGGACGCCGAGTGGATCACCAGGGACATCACTATTACGCGTGAACTTATAAAAGCCGAAAATATCCGCTCCAGGATGGTAGATTCAAAGACCGGCTACATAAAGATGATAGAGTTTACCGGCCACGTTACAGAGGATTTCAATAAGGCCATGGCCGAACTTAAAGGCAAGGGGATGGAGGCGCTGGTACTGGACCTGCGCTACAACCCGGGCGGCCTGCTTTCGGCCGCCGTGGATGTCTCCAAGGTGTTCCTTGATTCCAACAAGATGATAGTGTTCACCAAGGGCCGTAAAACGGAAAATTACCAGGAGTTCCGCGCCAACGGCGCCTCGCCGTACGAAACCCTGCCCCTGGTCATACTTGTAAACCGCTATTCGGCTTCCGCCAGCGAGATAGTGGCCGGCGCCATGCAGGACAACAAACGCGCGGTAATCGTGGGCGAGAGGTCTTTCGGCAAGGCCAGCGTGCAGTCCATAATCCCGCTCTCCGATAAATCCGCCCTGCGCCTGACCATAGCCAAGTACTATACTCCCAGCGGCAAGTCTATTCAGCACGACGCCAAGAACGAGCACGGCGGCATTTACCCCGACATAGAGATCAAGGTGCCGCTTGAGACCGAAAAGAAGCTTATAGAGCAGGGCGACGAGATTTTCTACCCCGGGAAAGACGGCAAGGACCAGAAAAACGGGAAGGCCGATAAAAACAAGAACCTGGTGCGCGACGAGGTGCTGGACCGCGCCGTGGAACTTCTTAAAGCCCGGGAAGTGCTGGGGAATTTAAAGCCGGAAAAATAAGTTCACCGCAGAGGCGCGGGTGGAGCTAAGCGACACAATTTAGCTGCACCTACAAGCGCGCAGAGGGGGATTTTTTCTCTGCGCCTCTGCGGTAAATTAAAAAAAGTCCGCCTGTGAAAAGTTGGTCCGTCGGTTATGAAAATACTGGCCTTTGAAACCACCTGCGACGAGACTTCAGCCGCCGTGCTGGAGGGGGTTTCCCTGCGCTCAAACGTGATCTTTTCACAGATAAAACTTCACCGCAAATACAGCGGCGTGGTGCCGGAACTGGCGAGCCGCGCGCATCTTGAAAAAATACCTTTTGTCCTTGGTAAAGCGCTGGCCGCCGCGGGCTTGCGGGTTCCGCTCAAGCCCGGCGCGGTTGACGCCGTCGCCTTTTCCCACGGCCCCGGTTTGCCCGGGGCGCTGATGGTGGGCAGGATCGCCGCGGAGACGGCCGCGGAACTGTCCGGGGCGAAGCTTATCGGCATAAACCACCTGGAAGGGCATTTGCTGGCCTGCGAATTCGAGAAGGGCCGCGCGGCCCGCCCGCTCAAGTTCCCGCTGCTTGCCCTTATAGTTTCCGGCGGCCACACCGAGATCTGGCACGCCCGCGGCTATGGCGATTACCGCGTGCTTGGGCGCACCCGGGACGACGCCGCCGGCGAGGCCTTCGACAAGGTGGCGAAACTTTTGGGCCTGCCTTATCCCGGCGGCCCGGCCGTTGAAAAAGACGCCGCCCGCGCCAGGGGCAAAGGGCCGGTCTTCCCGCGGCCTTACATGGCTGGGACATGGGACTTCTCTTTCAGCGGCCTTAAAACGGCGGTCAGCTATTACCTGGCCGGCGAGCTGGGGCAGGATTTTTACCGCAGGGGCGTGCGCCTGGCCCCGGCGGCCCGCGCGCGGGTTTGCAGGGCTTTCCAGGACGCGGTGGTAGAAACGCTGGTGAAAAAAGCGGCGGAGGCCGCAAAACATTTCAGGCTAAAGCGCATAGCCGTAGGCGGCGGCGTTTCTTCTAACGGCGCGCTAAGGGCCGCTTTCGGGGCGCTTGAAGGGTTTGAGGTAAGGTTTTCCGAAAAGACCTACTGTTCCGATAACGCCGCCATGGTCGCGCTGTGCGCGCTGAAGCGCCTTCAGGCGGGGGAATTCATGAATTCAGTGCGGGTCTCTCCCAACCTGGCGACGCCCGGCTGGAAAAAATAACCGGGATTTTTGAAACCGATGAACATCTGGCTGCTTTCGGATTACGACCACAGGAAACACCTCTCCTTCAAAACAATGCTGGGCAGGTATTCCGCTGATTTCCCGGACGCCAAGGTCGAGTTTTCCGTCAAGAGCCGGCAGAGCATGTGGGGCAGCCTGTTTACGCACCTGCGCGACCCGAAACGCAACCCGCTGGCCGATATCATTGAAATACCTCAGAATTGGACCGAGCTTCTTTCAAGGCTCGGGCTGTTCTCCGAACTTACCCCGCTGGTCGAGCCCCTGGCCCAGCGGCGTTACCCCGGGTTTATCCTAAAAGAGCTCTGCCGCGGGGACGCCGGCCGCGCTTTTTCAGCGCCCTGGTGGCTTGAGGCCCCGGCCCTTTATTACCGGCCGCAGGCGGTTAAAGGGATTTTATCGGATCCTGAAAAAAATTTAGCTTCCTGGGAGGGTTTCCGGGCCGCGCTTGACCTGGCGGCCCAAAAGGCCAAGCGCGGAAAATACCGGGTGCTTTCCGTGCCCGGTTCCTCGGGGTCGGTTTCCGTGGCTGACGTGCTGCCGCGTGTCTGGGGCCGCCGCGGCGGGCTTTTCTCCGACGATTTCAACAAAGCCACCTTTACCCGGGAAGAAACCGCCGGCGGCATCGAAGACTGGCTGGAACTGGCCGTGAGCGGCAAAATAGAACTTTTCAGCCCGGACATGTTCGAAAACGGACCGAGGCCGGCCGAGGAATGCGCGTTCATGATCTCCCCCCGGAAGCTGGCCAGCCGGTCCGGGCTTAAAATGCTGCCGTACCCCGGCTACCCGCTGGGCGGCGGCCTCATGCTGGTTTATAACCTGGCGGTTTCCTCCTCGTCAGCGGATCAGGCCGGGGCCGCCGCTTTCGTGGCCTGGGCGCTGGAGCCGCGCAACCTTTTACTTTTCACCGAAAGTTTCGGGGTATTCCCCTGCCTTAAGCCCGTCTTCGAGGAGCGCCTGCGCGACGAGAGGGAGTCGGACGTTTACCGGCGGCTTTTTTCCGCTCCCGAGCTAAAGCCGAATATTATGGTATATCCTACGGCCGAGTTGCTGCTTGAGCGCGTACTCTGGAACCTGTCGTTAAAGATAGCGCGCCGCGATTATGACAGGGAGGACCTTACCCGGGAACTTATAATAGCCCAGGGAGAGGCGGATTATTTATTGTCTCTGTACTGAAAAAGCATATGCGTGATTAAAATTTCACCGCAGAGGTCGCAGAGAGCGGAAAGGCTGGCGCGTAACTTCTTAATTGTAAAGGTTTTTCTGCGGCCTTAAGCGTCTCTGCGGTAATGTCGAAAGTACGCCCGAAGGGCGTTGATCAGATGAAAAAGAGCGAAAAAGCAATTTACAACGCCGGCCCCGGCCAAGCCTTTTACGAGGGCAGGGACGCTTTCCTGCGGGCGGCGCTTAAAGCCGTTGCGGAACAGTTCGCGCTGGACGGGGCTTCTTTCTACGAGTACGAAGAGAAGACCGGCCTGCTCCGGCTGCGGCACCGCTATGCGGCCGGGGTGTCGTTCGAGCACGAGGAAAACCTGCGCCCGTCGGCGGACTCGGCGGCGGCCAGGGCGCTGGCCGGCCTTGCGGCGACCACGGCGCGCACCGCGGGCGGAATTTTTCTTTACTCCCCTTTCAAGTTCGACTATTGCGACCCCGGGGGGGGGCGCGCGGTGGTGCCCTGCTTCGGCCTGGTGCGCCTGGAGCGCTCGCCGCGCAAGCGCCGGTTCTCTCCCTCGGAGGCCGCCCGAGCGGACGCCTACCTGCGCTCCTATCTCCGGGACTACTACAAGGCGGAATTCTTTTCGCTGCACCGCAAGTACGATAAGAACGTCACGGCCATAACGGAACTTACCGAGGTGTTCGCCACGGCCCTGCGGGTGCGCGACAGTTTCCGGCACATACTTTCCGGCATACAGACCTATTTCGGCTTTGACAGGGTGCGCCTGTATCTGATAGACGAAAAGAACCGCAAGCTCAAAGGCGAGCTCTCGGCCGACATACGCGGCCAGATAAAGAGCATTGCCTACGAGGAAATTCCCCTGGAGGCCGGGGCGCACCGCTTCGCCGACATCGTGCTGGGGCGCAGTTCGGGCGCCTTCATGGAGCGCTACAAGGACTGCGTGCTCTATATGCCGCTTTCCGTGCAGGGTGTCACCATCGGGCTTCTTATAGTGGACAACCTGCTGAGCCAGCAGCGCATAGAGCAGGAAGAACTGACCATGCTTAAATCTTTCGGCGGCCAGATAGCGCTGGCCGTGGACAACTCGCGCCTGTTCGACAAGGTCGAGGAGCTTTCTCTTTACGACGAGCTCACCAAGCTTCCCCTGCGGCGCTATTTCAACCAGCGCTTTCAGGAGGAATTCTACCGCGCCGAGCGTTTCAAGCAGCCGCTCGCCCTGGTCTGGGCCGACATCGATTTTTTCAAGGAGGTAAACGACACCTACGGCCACCAGATAGGGGACCAGGCTCTTAAAGAAACGGGCCGCGTTATACTTTCAAACCTGCGCAAAATAGACTTCCCCTGCCGCTACGGCGGCGACGAGATAATAATACTGCTGCCGCAGGCGACGGGCGCGGAAGCCGTGCGGCTCGCACAGCGCCTGAGCACCGAACTGTCCGAGTTGCGCATCCCGGTGCCCTTTTCAAAGAACCGCGAGCTGCGGGTCACCATGAGCATCGGCATTTCCACTTTCCCGGGGGATTCCTCCACTATGGACGGCCTGCTTGAGAAGGCCGACGACGCCCTCTACTGGGTAAAGTCCCACGGCCGCGGCAAGATAGCGCTTTGCTCTGAGGTGGCCGCGGAAAAGGAAAAAGAGAAGGCTGCCGCCGGAGGGAAAACAGATGTTAAGAAATAGCCGCAAAAAAGCGCAAAACGCGCGAATTACCGCATTTCACCGCCGAGGGGCAGAGCACGCGGAGTTCCGCGGAGTATTCTCCTCTACGTTTCTCTGCGCTCTTTGCGCCTCCGCGGTTATTTTATTGTTGTCTTTCCCCGCTCCTTCTTTCTCGGTTTTTGAGGATATACCGGTTGGGGCGCGGCAACTCGGATTCGGAGGGCAGGCGGCCGCGCTTGAAGATCCGCTGTCCCTTTTCGCCAACCCCGCGCTGCCGGGAGCCGCCCGCAAGTTCGAGACGGGCGCCGATTTCCTTTCTTCAAAGCGTACCCCGCAGGGGCCCGCGGATCTTGACGCTTACGGCGCCTGGGCGCTTATCCCGCGCATGGCTTACGGCAGGATGGGGACGCTGTCTCTGGGAGGGCTTTACCGGGACGACGGCGGCGTTCTGACGCAGAAAACCATTGTTGTCGGCTGGAGCACCTGGCAGCTTTCGCGCGGCGACGGCGGGGTGCTCGATTTCGGCGCTAATTTTAAAATTCTCAAGGCCGCGGTCGCGGGCGGAGATTCGGCCTCGGGCGCGGCTCTTGACCTGGGCGCGGCTTTTCGCCCGGACGACAGGCATACCCTGGGGTTTTCAATACTGAATTTGAATAACCCGTCTTTTAAGCTCGGCGCCCTTAAGGACAAGGCGCCCCTGGTCGCCAGGCTGGGAGTTTCCGAGCGCACGGAGGACTATACCCTGTCGCTGGACCTGGCAAAACGCACGGCCTCGGCCGGGCAGAAGGGGAACTTCAGCCTTAACCCGGGGGTTGAGCACTCCTGGCGCACCGAACGGGCCGGCAACCTGTTCTCCCGGGCCGGGCTTAACCTGGCCGAGCGGGCCTCGGCGCTTAGCGCCGGTGTGGGCTGGCGGCGCCTGGCTTCAGAGATCTCCTACGGCATAGCCGTGCCGCTTACCGGCGCTATAACCCCGGCCCATTCACTTACGCTGGCGCTGCGTTTCGGGGCGCGCGACACGGAGGGGGAGTATGAGCGGCTGATCCGGCAGGAGGTTAAGTACCGCAAAGATCTTGTGGAAGCGCTTGACGAATCTGCCAGGCGGGAAAACATGCTGAAGGAAGAACTGGTATCCATGAAGGCCGAACTGGACGCCCTCAGTTCCCGGCTCAAGGACACCCAGGAACAAAAAGCCGGTATCGCCAATGAGAAAGAGCGCCTGGCCGCGGTTTTGCGGCGGCAGGCCGCCGCGGAAGCGGAGCTGCGGGGCCTGGCGGAAAAACGCCGGGTTGAGAAGCTCAACCAGCTGAAGTACGATTTCAGCCTCGACTGGCAAAGCTATCTTAAACTTAAAGGCGGCGGCGCCCCCCCCGATGTGCTTAAAAGTTCCCTCCAGCGCGTAATAAGCCGCTACCAGGACTCCGGCATAGACATAAGCCCGGCCACCATGGAGCTGCAGGGCCTGGTGCGCTAGGAGCCTGAGCAATTAGTCCAATTTCGGCTGCAATTCCGGCTTTCGGCCTGCGCCTTTGCGCTGCTCAACTTACAGTCTCCGTCGAGAATGCTCGTTTCGCATCGCTTCGGCTCGGCTTCGAAATCCAAAATTTCGCCATGAAAGCGACTAATTGCTCAGGCTCCTAGGAGCCTGGCTTATTTTTGCCGTAACCTTTTGTTAACATTTATTTCACGGGCGGTTAATACCTTACTGCTAAACTAACTCTGTGCCCCGGCGGCTTCTTTTATGGAAAGCAAAGACATAGACAG
>JAVHRY010000144.1:0-7374 GCA_036171915.1 Elusimicrobiales bacterium
CTCCGGGACTAGGATTCGAACCTAGAAAAGAGGATTCAGAGTCCTCTGTGATACCGTTTCACCATCCCGGAATACCGTTCTATTATATAATTTTTACTGTCATTTTAACAAAATTGGAAACCGCAGGACGGCAATGCGCCAATTTTAGTAGAATGTAATAACTTCGGGGCATAGTGAAATGGTTCTCACGCATGCTTTGGGAGCATGAGTTCCGAGTCCGATTCTCGGTGCCCCGATTCCTTTTAAAATTCTGCCGCTCACCCCCGCGCGGCCGATCCCGCCGGCAGGGAGATGGTAAAAGTCATTCCTTCTCCCGCCGGATTTCTTTGCGCGGACACCGCGCCGCCGTGCGCTTCAATGACATGCTTTACCGTGGCCAGGCCCAGCCCCACCCCCCCCACCTCCCGCGTAAGATAATCCGCCGCCTGAAAAAAGCCCTCGAAGATATGCGGCATGGCGGCGTCGCTTACGCCATAGCCCGTGTCAGCAAACGATACCAGCACGCGTCCGGACAAATACACGGCGCGGACCTGGACGGAACCGCCTTTTTTATTGAATTTTACCGCGTTGGTAAAAAGCTGTTTAAAAACGGCGCGCAGCATTTCCCGGTCAGCCAGAACCGGGAACGGGACCCCGTCGCGGACGAGATCCACTTCCAGCGATAGATCCTCGCGGAGAAAATCCAACTCCCTTACCGCCGCCCCGAGCAGCGCCCAGAGGTCGCAGTCTTCCTTTACCAGTTTTATATTTTCCTTAAGCAGGTCGCTAAAAAGCAGCAGCTCCTCTATTATCAGGTGCAGGTTCTTCAGCGCCTTGTCGCTGCGCCGCCACATTTCGGAGGCTTTCCCTTCTCCCAGCTGCTGCCCCAGCAGTTCCGATGACGCCAGCGCTATGGACAGCGGGGTGCGCAGCTCGTGGTTAAGGCGGGCCAGAAAGGCGTCTTTTACGCGCTCGGAGTTCTTTAACTGCCCGTAGGCGGCTTCAAGTTCTACCTTGAAAGCCCTGGCGGTTTCCAGTTCCGACGACAGTTTGCCCTTGGTAAGAGTATTGCGGATAACGCTTCCCAGGTAATCCGGCGAAAACGGTTTGATAATATATTCCATGGCCCCGCTTTTAAGCCCGCCGATGGCGGTTTCTATCGTCGGGTCCGCGGTCATAATTACCACGCTGGTAGCGGGGGACACATTCCTTATTTCCTGCGCCAGCCCTATGCCGTCTCCGTCCGCGTCTATATTGATATCGGTAAGGATGACATCAAAGATCCTGGCGTGGAAAGCGGCCCTGGCCGCGGCGCAGGAGGAGGCGGGCACTACCTCGGTCACTACGTCCCCCAGAACTTTTGAACAGAGAAAAAGCATATCCTGCTGGTCGTCTACCACCAGGGCTGAAGCTTTTATTTTTTCCATATCCCCCCTTAAAAAAATCCCCGGCCGCTCGGCGGCGCTTCAGCGGCTTTGTAAAAACCTGGCAAGCCCGCGCTTTATGGCGGCGCCCACCGCCTGCCGCGAACCCTCGTCAAGCAGAAAAGCCCGGCTTTTCTCCATATCGCCTATCTCCAGCAGCACCCGGTAGGGCGCGTGGTTCACATTCTCGTCCACGCTGTAAAAAGCGAGCCTGCCCGTTGCGGGGCAGCGGTAATCGTTCCTGTCCGCCGAACTGTCCAAATGCGTGCCGCGGTTCTCCAGGTCCGTCGCCCTCGATATTTCCTCTATAAGGATATCGGAAAGCCTGCGGTTCTGCGCCATCATGGGGTCGCCGTCGTGGATGTAGCCCCATAAAGCGTGCCGGCCGGTACCGGAATTATTGTGCACGCCTATAAAGACCAGCGGCTTAAGTTCGTTGGACCGCGCAAGCTCCCAGGCGTAGCCGGACAACTTTCCGTCCTCAAGCGCGGAGGTATGGGCGATAAGCGTGTTAGTGCCGGCCTGGGAGTGGTGCAGCCCCGGCTGGAAGTAGCTCCAGACCTTATGTTCGTAGTAATAAGGCGGGGTGTGCAGGGCGTACTCAACAATGGCGTTGGCGGTCAGCGCCTCGTTAAAATTATCGCCTGTGTCGCTTTGGTGCGAAGGCTGGAACACCACGACAGGGATATCCGCCCCCCCCCCGTATGCACGGGCCCATGGCAGCAGCGCAAGCGCTATCACAAGTATGTTTTTTATAATTTCACCGCCATAGGCCGCCCCCCCGCGCCAGACGCGTCATTTAGTTCCAAGCAGGCCGGCCCTAAGCGCTTTATCGGCGGGTTTATCTCCCAGCCATACCTTGAAGAGCGCGTCGGCAAAATCCTTGCCTTCTATTAACCCCGCGGTTTTCCCGGCTGCCAGCACTTCAAGGCCGGCCCCTGGGCGGTAAATAAAAACCAGGCGGTCCCCTTTTTTAACGTTGGGGATAAGCTTGCCGAAGTTTTCAATGCGGGCTTTAAGCGCGGGCAGGGCGGCGCCGGCGTTGTTTTCAAATCCCTCTGAGATGGCGCCGGCCACCGTGGCGCCGTCCACGGAACGCAGGAAGACCAGTTCCATGCGCTTTACCTGCTCCGAGGCGGCTATTTCCAGCCCGTCGCTGGAAGTTCTTTCAAGGTAGAGGCCGGCTACATAGACCTTAAAAATCACCTTGGTGCGCACCCCCATGCCGTTAAGCGAGAGGGACTTGCCGTAAAGAGCCAGCTGGCCCGGCATGGTTACGCCTTTCACTGTATGTTCCGCGCCGTAGACCGAAGAGCCGCAGGGCAGTACCAGCATAAGGAGCAGCGCTATTTGTTTCATATCTCCTTTTTCATCTCCGTCCCTCGTATAAGATACGCAGGCGGGACGGGTTTTTAAGATAGCCGCAAGGCCGGGCCGCGAATTTAAAAACTTCCCGCAGTACATAAGTAAAGCCGTAAAGCCGGAACTTGCGGCCGGAACTCAGATGCGGGGCGCGGGTTATTATTTTAAAGGCAAGGCCCCGGGCGGCCCCACGGAGTTTAAGGGCGCGGCTCAGGGCTATTTCTTCGGCGGCATAAAGGGCGGGGCTAAAGCCGCCGGCCGCGGCAAAAGCGTCCTTGCGGCAAAAGAGGAAGGAGCCTGCCGCCAGCCCGAAGGACCGGGAAATTAAATTCCAAAGGCCGGTCAGCACGCGGCCCCAGCAGGGCGGAGGAGGGTCAAAAGCTATAACGGCCCCGCCGCCGACACAGGCCCCGCCCCGCATTAAAGCGAGCGTTTCGCGCAGCGTCGCGGGGGAAAGCAGGGAATCGGCGTCGATAAAAAGCAGCCAATCCCCGCCGGCCGCCGCCGCGCCTGAATTCCTTGCCCCGGAAATATGGTTGAGCGGCTCAAAAACCGTGCGCGCGCCCCTAAGCGCGGCCAAGGCGGAAGTTCCGTCGGTTGAGTTATTATCGCAGACTATGATCTCATGCTCAGCCGGCTCCGGCTGCCCTGCAAAGGCCGCCCTCACGCTGTCTATACAGCCGCCTAAGAGTTTTTCCTCGTTAAAAGCCGGAATTACCACTGAGATCTTCATCTGGACAATGATATATCTTCTGACAAGGCTTTTCAATTTTGATAATATAAATGATACTCATCACCGCTATGGACCGCCAAAGTGAAAACAACGATATTCGTGCTAATGGGTTTGTGCCTTATGCCAGTTAAAGCCAGTGCCGCGCGTCCCCCGTCAGTCCCCCGCTCCTGGACGGCCGTACATTTCCTCCCCGGAGATTTCGCGGGCGCCTCGCTTAAGAACTTGGCGCCGTCGCCCTTCCCCGCCGGGGTTTTTACGGTGGAAGATTCCAGCCGCCCGGCGCTCCTTACGTCAGCCGAATTAACCGCGGCCTTTCCCTTTGATATGCTGCTGGTGTCCGCGGACACCCTTTTCCCGGACGGCGGCGGCCTTGAAACCGAAGCGCAGGTTAAAACTTCCGCCGGCTGGAGCCCCTGGTTTAACTTCGGCCGTTTTGTACCCGGGGGCGAAAGCGCAAGCCTGAAAGGCCAGGAGAACGCTTTCGGCAAAGTGGACGTGGACACGCTCGTACTGAAACAGAAGGCTTCGGCTTTCCGCTACCGCGTAACGCTGTCAGGGGCCCCGGGGCGCCCCCCCGTGCTGCGTCTCGTGGCCGCCGCCTACACCGACTCACAGGCGCCTTACCTGCCCGCCGCGGCCGCTGAGAAACCAGCGGATTTTAAGCCGGTTAAACTCCGGCTGCCGCGCTATTCGCAGATGATACAGCAGGTCAACTACTCCGGGGATATCTGCAGCCCGGTAGCCATGGCCATGGTTTTAACCTGGCTGGGCCTTAAAGCCGGGCCGATAGAGACCGCCGCCGCCGTGCTGGACTCTTCCGAGAATATTTACGGCAACTGGTTTTTTAATACCGCCCACGCGGGCTCGCGCGGGCTTTACGCTTTTTTTGCGCGGTTGAACTCCCTGGAGGAAGCCAGGGCTTTTATAGCCGCCGGCATCCCGGTAATAGCCAGCGTAACTTTCGGCCCCGACGAGCTGGACAATTCTCCCCTGAAAAAAACCAGGGGGCATTTACTGGTGATAACAGGTTTTGACGCCAAAGGCCGCGTGATAACCAACGACCCCGCGGCCCCGGACGAGAGCACGGTGGAAAGGGTCTATGACCGCGACCAGTTCGCCGCGGCCTGGCTTAAGAACAAGTACGGCACCGCCTACATACTGGCAAAAGACCTCAACAAGTTCCTCGCGGTTAAGGGCCGTTCGGAAGAATTCTACTCCATGCCGCCCGCGAACGCCGCGGAGCGGGCCAAGTTGATAGAAAGCCAGCTGCTCGCCAACGAAAGGATGGAACTGGTGGAAACTTCCGGCCTTTGGGCCATGGCGTGGGCCCCGGAACAGACGCGCCTTACCAAGGCCGGCAAGCCCATGGCTCCTTACGAAGGCTGGCTGCCGCTCGCGGCACTGACCTTCAGCCTGCCGCTGCCCCCCAACGCCGTAGTAAAAGCCAAGACCTCTTCATCAGGCGACGAGGCCCTTTCCGTGGGCGTAAAGCTGCGCGTTATAGGGCCCGCCGGGCCCGCAGGCACAAAGATCATGTTCGGCGACGGCCATACGGCCGTGCTGCCCGGAAAAGACCTTGCCCCGCTGCCCTCGAAAGCCGCCGGGGAGGACCTGCGCGGAAAAATACTGGGCACAGCCAGACTTTTTCTGGGCGACAAGTATTACTGGGGCGGCCGCTCGGCCTGGGGCGTGGACTGCTCGGGTCTGGTTAACCTGGCTTACCGCGCCTGGGGGCTGGACCTGCCGCGCAACGCCGGGGACCAGTACGCCGCCTCAAAGCGGGTCTCGAGGGAGAACCTTAAGCCCGCCGACCTTATTTTTTCCGCCGACGCGGCCAGGCCCGGGGCCATAAACCACGTAATGCTTTACGCGGGCGGCGGAAAGCTTATAGAAGCCACCGGCGACACTAATTCCGTGCGCGAGGTTTCCTTCAAGGAAAAATTCGGCGCCGACTTTTCAAAGGTAAGGGCCGGGGCGTTAGTTAACGGTAAAAAGATATTCTTCGGAAGGATGCTGAAATAGCCCGGCTTAGCTATGAACACGGACCTTAACCCGCTGATAAAACTGCTGCGTCGGGCTTACCCGGACGCGGACTGTTCTTTGGACCACCAAAACCCGTTTGAACTGCTCGCGGCCACCATACTTTCAGCCCAGTGCACCGACCAGCGCGTGAACCTGGTGACCCCGGCGCTGTTCAAGAAATACCCGGACCCCGCCGGCATGGCCCGGGCCCCCCTGGCCGACCTTGAAAAGCTGGTCCGCTCCACCGGCTTCTACAAGCATAAGGCGCTCTCGCTGAAAGAGGCTGCAAGGGCCATAACGGAGAATTTCGGCGGCGAAGTCCCGCGCTCCATGGACGAACTGCTGACACTGCGCGGCGTGGCGCGGAAGACCGCGAACGTAGTACTGGGCTCCGCCTACGGCATAGCCGCCGGCGTGGTAGTGGACACCCACGTAAAACGCCTGGCCTTCCGCCTGGGCCTTACAGCGGAGACGGACCCCGGGAAAATAGAGGCTGACCTGATGAAGGCCCTGCCTAAAAAGGAATGGATCTGGTTCGCGCACGCGCTGGTGCTGCACGGCCGCGCCGTGTGCGGCGCGCGCAAGCCGCTCTGCGAAAACTGCCCGCTTAAAAAGTTGTGCCCCCGGAAAGGGCTATAACCCGCTTTACAGATTCGTTATATCCTGGAAGATCACCCCGGCGCCAATTATCTTGCCGTCCACGCCTTTGATATTTATTGAACTGTAGCCGATAACCTTTTTCTTGCCGTTCACGCTGCAGGTAAATTCCATCCGGCGCACGGTCTTGTTCTGTTTCAAAACGTCGCCTATGGCGCCCACGATATCCGGGCAGAGCTGAAAGAGCTCCACCACGTTCTTGTTAAGATATTCCTGTCCCACTTCAAAGATCTCGGACGCCTTGGGGTTAAAGAATATGATCCGGTTCTCCAGGTCCGCGCCGATAAAACCGCCCGACAGGTTGTTTATGGTGCTTTCCCCTTTCAGGTTAAGCTGCTTTATGGTGGCTTCCAGTTTTTTTATATAAACGTCACGCGCCACCAGCGCGGTAAGCAGCGTGGCGTTTTTCAGATCCCCTTCCGAAAAAGACCCCGCCACGGAATTTATAAATTCAACTACGCCCAAAAGTTCGCCGTTGGCCAGCGCCGGCAGGGCAAGCACGGTTTTTGTTTTAAAGCCGGTGCCCTGGTCCACTTTCTTAGTAAAAAGCGGGCTGTTATCCGCGTCGTTCACCAGCACCGGCTTCTTGGACTCGGCGCAGAAGCCCACCACGCCCTGGTAAGGGAAGCTAACGCCGGGAAGGTCGGCGCCTACCGGGCCGGTGCTTTTGCGGAAGGTCACACGGCGCTTCAGCTCGTCCACTTCGAAAAAGCTGGCGGCATGGCAGTTCAGCAGCCCCGCGCCACGCTTCAGCAGGTACTCCCACAGGGCGTCCTCGCCGTTGCGGGCTTCAGCCTCCAGGTCACCGGTAAATTCAAGAAGCAGGTCGATGCGGTCGGTCATTTTTTTCCCTTTTTAGGCTGGGCGGGTACGCGGAAAAAGTTGAGTACGCCTTCGGCCATGGCCGCGGCGAGTTTTTCCTGGAAAGCGGAACTGTTAAGCAGTTCTTCCTGCCCGGGGAATATCATATAGGCGCTCTCGGTAAGGACCGCGGGCATCCAGGTCTGGCGCACCACATAATAATCGCCGTAGCGCAGCCCCTCGTCCGGCAGGGGGATGTTCTTTACATAAGCCTTGTGCACGGCGTCGGCCAGTTCCCTGCTGTGGCGCTGGTAGTAATAAACCTGAAAACCGCGCGGCTGGGCGAAAGGGTCTTCGCCGTCTCCGATAGCGTTGTTATGGACGCTTATAAACAGG
>JAVHRY010000144.1:7474-24382 GCA_036171915.1 Elusimicrobiales bacterium
TTAAGGTACGGCGAATGCCCCGGGTCCAGCACTACCCTCAGGCCCGAAAGAGGCCGGGGCCAGGCCAGCGAAGGCTCAGGGCGGGAACGCAGGTCAACCTGCATGGCTTTTGACGAGGTTGAATAGGCCACATTATAGCCCCAAAGAGCCCCGGGCTCCGTCTCAAAATCAACCTCCACCGTGTCAAGCGACTCCTGGCGGAACGCCACGTTTTTAACCAGAGTATCGGAGGAATCATACACCACCCAGTTGGTATGGTTACTGGTATAATAAAACGTAACTCGCAGACCGTTCTGCAGCTCTTCGGCCGCGTAGGGAACCTTGTCGTAAATATTTATAACGGCCGATACGCCGAAGTCGGTTTTTTTAAGTTTAATAGAACCCGTTTCCGTAATAGGCTGGGAAGGAAAAGGCGCGCCGGCCGGCGCCTGCACTTTGGAATCTTCGACCCAGCCGGTATCTTCTCCGGAAAGAACCACGCGGTGCATCCCGTTCAAGCGCCCGTCGGAAATAAGTTTTACGCCTTTCTGAAGGAACAGCATATAGCCGCCGTCGGGGGCGTTGCGCAACACCACGGTGTCAGTGGAGGTTTCAAGCAGCACGGGGTGCTTAAGTATTTTAATGCGGCCTTTAGCCCGCGCGGAGGCGGCGCGCGCGAAGAGCCCGGCTTTAAACCTTGCCGCTGCGAAGACTTCCTTTCCGCCGTCAACGGCTTTAACCTTGTAGGAGCCGTAATAATGCCCGGAGCCCGCGGGGGATTCCGTCATAGGTTCGTCGCTGTCCAGGGCGCCGAGGGAGAACACAGCCTGTTTGCCGGGAGTGCCCGCGGCCGCCACCCGGATATAATCGCCTTCGGAAAATTCGGAATCCCGGTCGTAGCCTGAAATTTCAAGCCGGAGCGCCCCGGCGGGGACTTTGGCTTCCTGCGAAACACGCACTTTAACCGGAAGCTGCGCCGTTGTCCCGTCGGACAGCTGCCCTTTAAAGGCGAAGTCCCCTTCGGAAACAGGGAGATAGGCGATAAAACCGCCGTTGGCGTTAACCGAAATTTTTTCCCCGTTTATGGTAAAAGTGGAAGCAGCGGGGGAAATATTGCCGAAGACGAATGTTTTAAGCACGGAGGGGAGGGCCGTCCCCTGGGGCGGGTAGACGAAATTTATCTGACCCGCGCAAAGAGGGGCGCAGCAGAAAATAAGGAAAGCGGCGGATCTTAAAGCGGAAAAAAGCATGTAACCACCTTTCCGGTTTTTTAACGATTATGAAATATAAATTCAATACCGGTCAGATACAATTATAATATATTGGTACCGGACTATGAAAAGACAATACCTGCTGGCCGCGCTTGCCTCGATTACAATCAGCGCCGTCGCGAACGCCGCCGACTTCACTTCCCTGTCCCCCGGGACCAGGGCCAACGCCATGGGCACGGCCTTTTCCACCGTTGACGGCGACGCCTACGCCGTTTTCTACAACCCGGCGAACCTGACCAGCCTGCAGAATCTCGAGGTCCGTTTTGAGACCGCCAGGCGTCTTGCGCCCGGCGCCCCCGAAGGGGAAAGTTCCCTGGCCTATATCCGCCCCGTTCCGGACAAAAAAGACCAGGTCGCCGGCTTCGGCTATTATGCGGTAAGGCAGCATGGCGGCTACGCTTTGGACGCGCTTACTTTCGGGCTGGGGGACCGGACCATCTTTAAATATTTCCAGCTGCCGCTGTTTTACGGCGGGGCTTTTAAACTAGTAAGTCTGCGCACTCCCGCAAAAGCCCACCTGGGGCTGGGCTTTGACGCCGGCGTCCGCCTTGAGAACAATTCCGGCCTTAAAACGGCGCTGGTGCTTTCTAACGCCCTTTTCGGCATAGGCACGTCGCTGACTACGCTCACTTTAGGCAACTCCTACCAGATAAAGGACACTACCCTCCTGGCCGACCTGAAAACGCGCGGCTCCTATTCCGAACTTTTTTTTGGCGCGGAAGAATCTCTTTTTAACGGCCTGGTGCAGGCGCGCGCGGGGAAGGGAGTGGCGCTGGCCGGGGGCGCCTACCTGGCGCTGGGTCTGGGAGTAAACGTCCTGCCCTGGACCATAGACTTCGCCTGGTCGCTGCCCTGGGGCGGCTACAACGAGTTCTCCGGCTACTACGGCTTAAACTTCGGCTACCGCTTCGGCGCAAAAACCTTCAGCGAAAAACTGGTGGGCGACGCGGCGCGCCAGGCCGACGCTCTTAAGACCCAGGTGGACGACCTGCGCTTAACCAGGGCCAACCTGGAAAGTTCCATAGCCACGGACAGGGTGAACATGAGCATGCTTGAAACCGACCTGACCATGATGCAGGGGCGTATGCGAGAGACCGAAACCAATCTTAAAGACCTGCAGGTGCAGGTGCTGGAGCAGCAGTACAAGAAAGAGAATCCCAAGCCGGTAAAAAAATACGTTCCCCCGCCGCCCGAGCGCTGGCCGAAGCTGCACAAGGCGGCCGCGGGCGAAACCCTGCGCTCTATAGCTTCAAAATATTACGGCAACCCCAACCTCTGGGAGCGCATTTACGAGGCAAACGAAAAAAGCATCTCCAGAGGCCTGCCGGTGGAAGGCGCTATACTGACAATACCGGCGCCGCCCCGGGAGCAAAACGGCCGGTAAGCGCGCCCCCGACATTTATGTTCAACACCATCCAGATAATCTGCGCTTCGGAGAAAGACAGAACCATGCTGGCGGGGATCTTCAAGAACCTCGGGGCCGACGCTGTTTTTTCCATGGACCTTAACGACGCCCTGGCGATCTTTGAGAAAGCGCGCCCGGCCGCGGTGTTTACGGTAGACGGCGGGGAGCCTCCGGTGGAAATACAGATGCGCGAGCTAAGGCGGGTCGCCCCTTTTATCCCGATCATTCCCCTTCTGAAGCGGAGGGACGCCACCCGGGCCGTGGGCCTTATGCAGGCCGGGGCGCTGGATTGCGCGCAGAGCCCCTGGACCGAGGAGGAACTGCGCCCGCTCTACCGCAAGGCGCTAAGCCTGAACGGCACCTCGCTGATACTCGATTCCTCCGCGCTCAGGCGCAGGCGGCAGTCAATGGCGCTGTCACTGGCGGCCTTCTTCGCCTTCGCGGGTTTTTCCGGCGGCTTCTACTACGGTTTTAAAAAATATTCCCCCAGGCCGGTGCAGCCGCACAGTTTTGCCCTGCCCTACGCCCATCCTACCGGGATAGTGATCAAGAAAGACTCGGCGCTTATAACCGACTGGTACAGCCAGGGCATTTACGAGCACGGGCTTAAAGATTTCAGCATTCTGCGGGTTACCAGCCTGCCGGAAACCACCCCGGTGGCCATGACGGCCTCGGCGGACTCCCTGTGGGTGGCCGGGGCGGACGGAGTTATAGAGAAGCGCCTGCCCGACGCCCGCTATACCCCGGTTTCGAAAACGGAAAGTTTTTCTCCCCCGCCGGACAGCGTCTGTTTTGACGGACTTTATTTCTGGACGGCGGACTCGCGTTCGGGCGTGATCGTAAAACGCATGCCGGGCGACGCGCTGGCGGAACTTAAAACCTATAACTACCCCGGGCAGAAACTCTCGGCGCTGACCTGCGACACGCGCTTCCTCTGGGCCGCGGACCCCGGGCTGCGGGCGCTGACGAAGATGTCGCTGGACGACCCGGAACGCCTGATCTCCAAAACGGAGCTGGAAGCCTACGCTTCAAAAACGCTCAAGATAAACGCCATGGCCGCTAAGGACGGGAAGCTGTGGTTCGCCGGGGAGGACGGCGGCAAGGGCGTGGTTTTTTTTAAAGATGAACCAAAATAAGGCGGAGAAATTCATTCCGGCGCTGGCCAGGACCGCGCTGGATATGCCGCCCCTCTGGGGCAGGCTTACGTCGCTCTCGCAGGTTGAGGCCGAATTCCTCAGCCATTTCGAGCTGCCGGCGGGCCGGATGCTGGCGCTTACTTTTGAGCTTGGGGGCGCTTCTTTCAAGGACATCCGCGCGCGCATCCGGACCGCCCTGCGCGACCAGGACGGCTACTATAATTATTCGCTTGTTTTTGTGGACCAGCCCCAGCGCGACCAGATAAGAACCGCCATCAGCCGCCTGGCCGGGGAAGCCGGGGCAATTACCGGCTAGGCGGCGGCTGTACGTTTCTCTGCCGCAACGGTTCCACCTTCTTCCCTGAAGGCAGCGAAAGCGGCGCCGGCGCGGCTAAAGGGATGCACCGCGCGCCGGGAAAGGTAGTGCGGACGGTCTGGGAAACGCGCTTGGAAACGCACATATAGCTTAGGCAGGCCTGGGTAACGGGGTCGGCCTGCACGCAGGGGTACCAGTCGCACTCCTCGCTTGAATCTGCGTCGGGTTCTGCGGGGGCCCCGGCTTCAAAAACCGCCTTCCTGCCGCAGTTGGCCACCCTGGAGCAGCCGCTGGAATTAAGGTCCACGTACTTGCTGGTCTGCGTTTTGCTGCAGCCCCACATCACGCAGTTCCCGTCCGCCCGCTGAAGACAATCAAGCTGGGTGCAGACCGTGGCCGTAACCATGGTAGTAGACACCTCTATGCACCCCTGGTCGGAGAAAGCCGGGGCCGCCGACAGAACAGACAGAGCACAAACCAGGAAAATTTTATTCATTTCTTTTCCCCCCCGTTTTCCGGAGCGGCGCAACCTGAAACGGCAAAGCCGCGCTTGACCAGGCCAGAGCAGACGCGGGAACCGGCCACGGACCGGGAATACTCTTTGTCTTTATTGAGTTTAAAAAACCGCTCCAGGTCTTCAGCCGCGGCGGCATAGTCGTCCTTGCGGTAATAAGCGGTAGCCCGCGACTGGTAGACAGAAGCCAGCTCTCCGGCTTTCAGCGCGAGGGAAAAATCATCTATGGCCTGCTCGTATTTATGCAGGGCGAGATATAGATGCCCCCTGTGGCAAAGCAGCTCCGGCTCAGGAGCCGCCGCAATGGCCGCAGTCCAATCGGCCTCGGCCTGAACCTTGTCCCCGTTTATAGCTTCGGCCTGCGCCTTATAATCTAAAGCCTCCGTGGACCTGTATATCTCAAGCTCGCTTGAAAAGATGTGCTCCGCTATCCTGGGGTGGGCGTAGATTAGTTCGTGTATTGCCAGGTCCTCCTCGCAGATGTGCAGGACCTTGGCCCGCTTATGCAGCATGTTGTGGTATTCGATAGAAAGGGTTACGGCTTTTGTCCTGAACTGGCGCGCCTCTTCGGGGGTGGAAGCCCGCTTTTTATTGAACTCTTCCTTTATTTGCGCCTTAAGGCCGCGCAATTTATCAATAAGGGCCGGGTCCCGGTCCGTGCCGCCGGATCCCGCGACCGGCTGAGTAGAAGCGGGAACGTCCCCGGCCGCCGGCTGCTGCGCGGCCGCCCGCGTGCCCGCAGCCAGGCAGCAAAATATTGCCGCCAGAACCGCATATTTTTTAATCATGCCCATATTATAGCTTTTGAGCGGGCGGCAACCGGGAGCCATAAAAGAAACCGCCCGGGTTTCCCCGGGCGGCTTTTCCTGGTTGCCGCGCTGTTACTTGGCGGCTCCGGCTTTTTTAGCTTGGTGCTTGCCTTCGTGTTTTTTGATGGCCTTCACGGTCGCTTTGCCGTTTTTAACGGTTACCTTTACCTTCTCTCCCTGTGAGAGGCCCGCCAGCCTGGCGGCCTCGACCACGAACTTCTTCTCAACGCCCTTGGCGTCTTTTACGGTTATCTCGCTGGCGGCGGCGTTAATGGCGCTGATGTCGCCGGTGCAGGTCTCAACTTTCGCTTTCGCGTGGCCGGCAGCGGGCTTTTCCGCCCTGACCTGGACGGCCGCGGGGGCGGCGGGAGCCGGATTCTGCTGGGCAAAGCCCAGGCCGGTAAAGGCGGCGAGCGTTATTGCTGCAAGTATGTACTTTTTCATTTCATTATCCTCCTGAAATTAACCTCTGCGCTTATAGTGTAGCAGGAACCCCATTAGAGCGCGCTTAAAACAGGATTAAAAGATTCTAATTCCGGTCTTTGAGGGAGAAAAAATGAACTTTTTCCGGCCGCAGGCTACTAATTAGCAAGCGGGTGCGAAAGCTATTGGGACTGTAAAGGAGAAAATTATGAAAAAGATAAAACTGGTTCTTTTGACGGCGGTTATAACGCTATGCGCTGCCATGGCGCAAGCGGAGGACCTGAACATGAAGGTCCCTCCAGGCTACAGGGCCACCGTGGTACAGGCCGATAAGGCCGAGTTCCTGTTCATTAAGCCCGGCGACAGGCTGGACATGCTGGTCACCTTCGACGCGCAGATGAAGGATAACTCCAAAGAAAAAGTCACCGCCAGCATCCTGCAGAACGTGCTGGTGCTGGACACGGTGTGCAAGGACGGTATCCACGCCGTGGTGCTGGCGCTTAACCCCAACGAGGCCCAGTACGCCATGCTCTCCTACGCCTACCAGCTCCACTTCACCATCCGCGGCAAGGGCGACACCGAGCTTCACCCGATGGAAATAGCCAGTTTCAAACGGCTTATAAAATCCGGCCCGGAGGATAAACCCGCCGGAAAAGAAGAACCCGCAAAACCGGCTAAAGCGCAATAGGGACGGTTTTGCACCAGGGAAAGGCCGGGGAACCGGCCTTTTTCTGTTTATAAGCGGTCCAGGGAAACTTTCCGGTTACAGGTTTTTTTATATCAGCGGCGTTATTGAAGTGCACCTCAAATAGAACCTATAATTAAGCCATGAACATTTCCAGATTTAAAATAGTAATGGCCGCGCTGCTGTTGTTCGCCGCAGGAGGCGGGGCGCTGGCGTACTTTAAATACAAAAAACTCTCCACTTACCTCATTGACCAGATCAGCAACCAGGCCTCAAAAAAACTGGGCCGCCAGATAAAATTCGCGAGCATTTCCTTTTCCCCGTTAAACGGCATTACCATAAAAGACGCCTGTGTTTCGCGCCGGCCCGACTTTTCAAAAGGGGCTTTTTTCTGCGCCGCGAAGACCGTCATCCGCCCGGACCTCGCCGCGCTGCTGAAGAACCAGGTTTACTTCGCCCGGGTGGCCTTTGAGAAACCCGTTATCAAGGTGCGCGAAAGCGGCGGGGCGTGGGACTTCGCGGACCTGCTGGCGCTGCTGCCCCGGACGGACAAGGGGCTTTACCTTACCTGGAACGCGCGCGAACTTACCATGAAGGACGCCGCGCTCGAGGCGGACCTGGAAACCCCGGGGCTTTCCCTGGCCCTTGAGAACGCCAACCTTTCGCTTAAACATTATTCCACCCTTGGCGGCAACTTCCGGTTCTCCGCTGACGGCCTGGTAAAAACAGCCGTAAAAGGCAAACTTCTGATGTCTTCGGTGGAATTCAACACGGAAGCCAATTTTGACTACGGCGGCCTTTCTTCCGCCAAGGGCGCCTTTAAAGCCGCGCATACTTCCTACGGCGCCATAACCCTGGAGACCCTTAAGGCCGACTGGAACCTTTTTAACATGCGCAAACCCCTGGCGGACAAGAACTACACCGCAGGGCTCACCGCAGAAAACCTTCTGATCCCGGCCCAGGAAAACTCGGTAAAGGCCGGGGTTTCAAAAGGCCTGGAGCTTTTCTCCGCGGCTATGGGCCGGCCCGCGCCCAAGATAGAGGATGTAGAGATGTCCTCCCTTAAAGCCTCCTTCCGCCTCAATAACTCGGCGCTGGCGCTGAAAGACCTTGAACTGCGCACTAATTTCCTGAACCTGGACTCAGCCATCGCCATTGACGGGCCGGCGAAGACCGCCGAGGCCGTCATCGACGCGGCCATCGGCGGCAATAAAATAAAAATGTCCGCCTCAGGCCCCATGGCCTCGCCCGTGATAAGGCCGGCGCTCTCCGACACACTTTCGGAAAAATTCAAACAGGCACTTGTGAGCATAGAGGACAGCCTTCTTAAAATATTCCCGGTTACAGGAGACGCGCAACATGGCTAAAAAAGTTATCGTCATTGGTTCCGGCCCCGGCGGCTACCCGGCCGCCCTGCGCCTGAAAGAACTCGGCGCGGAGGTGACGGTTGTAGAGGCCTGGGATTTCGGCGGCACCTGCCTTAACCGCGGCTGCATCCCGTCAAAAGCCTTCCTGGACACCGCCCACCGCGTGCACGCCTTTGCAGGGCTGAGCAAACTGCTGAAGGACGGGTCCGGGGTTAATTTTACTGCCGGCATGCTGGACTGGGACAAGATAAAAGCCCGCCGCTCCGAAGTGATAACGAAACTGCGCGTCTCCCTTGAAAAGCTTTTCCAGGCCAGGCGGATAGAGGTGCTCCGCGGCCGTGCCGTCTTTACAGGGCCGGGGGAAATTACGGTAAAAGGCCCGGACGGTGAAGTTAAGAGGACTTTTGACGCGGCCATCCTTGCCGCCGGCACCAGGCCCGCTTTCCCGCCTCCTTTCAGGGATTTTCACGAACAGCTTACGGATTCCGACCGCATTTTTGACTTGGCGCGCATCCCTGAATCCCTGCTTATAGTGGGCGGCGGCGTAATAGGCCTTGAGTTCGCCTGCTTCTTTAACGCCGTGGGAGTGCAGGTGAGCGTGCTTGAAATACTGCCGGAGATAATGGCGGGCGAAGACCCCCAGGTCACCCGGAGCGTCCGCTCCTCTTTTGAAAAGCGCGGCGTAAAGTTCTTCCTGGGAAAAAAGGCCGCGAAGGTAGAGATCTCGGGCGGCCTTAAGACGGTGGAACTGGAAGACGGCGCCAGGCTGGAAGCCGGGGAAATACTGGTAGGCGCGGGCCGCGCCGCCGACCTGGCCGGCATGGGGCTTGAAACGCTAGGCCTGGCCTGGGACAGGAAAGGCGTTAAAGTAGACTTGGGGATGCGCACCTCCGTACCGGGTATTTATGCCGTGGGAGACGTTAACGGCCTGTCGCTGCTGGCGCATTCGGCCACCCGCCAGGGAGAGATAGCCGCCGAGAATATAATGGGCGCCAGCCGCGCCTTCGACGCGGACATCGTGCCGAAATGCGTTTATGCCTGGCCCGAAGTGGGCACAGTAGGGTTAAACAAGGCGCAGGCCGAAGCCAGGGGCTTTACCGTAAAAACCTCCAGGTCCTATTACCTGGGCATAGGCAAAGCCATAGCCACCGACGAAACCGAGGGCTTCGTGCAGCTGGTCTTTAACGCGGCAGACGAAACCATCCTGGGCGCCCAGATAGTAGGGGCCGCGGCCACCGAGCTCATACACGTGCCGGCCCTGGCCGTAAAGCTGAAGCTTAAACGGGATGATCTAAAAGACCTGATCTACGCGCACCCCACAATGGCCGAAGCTATACACGAGGCGCTGGGAAAGTGAAACTCTTATCCTGGAACGTGAACGGTTACAGGGCCGTATTAAAAAAAGGCTTCGGCGATTTTTTCCTTAATGCCGGGCCGGACCTGCTCGGGCTGCAGGAAGTAAAAGCCGCTCCCGAACAGCTGTCCGCCGGGGACACGGAATTCCCGGGCTACGGGTGCGCCTGGAACGGCGCCTTGAGAAAGGGCTACAGCGGCGTGGCCGCTTTTTACCGCCAGGAACCGCTCGCGGTCTCCAACGGCTTCGGCGAACCGCGCTTTGACTCCGAGGGCCGCGTGATCGCGCTTGAATACAAAGACTTTTATTTTCTGAACGTCTACTTTCCCAACGGCGGGCAGGGCCCGGAACGCCTGAAATACAAGCTGGAATTTTACGCCTCCTTCCTGGCCCATATAGAGCGGCTGCGCGCCACCGGCAAAGCCGTTATCTTCTGCGGCGACGTGAACACGGCCCATAAAGAGATAGACCTGGCCCGGCCTAAAGAGAACGCCGGGAATTCCGGGTTCATGCCTATAGAGCGGGCCTGGCTGGACGAGATAACCCGGTTAGGCTGGACGGACACCTTCAGGAGCTTCCACCGGGGGCCGGACCAGTATACCTGGTGGGATTACAAGACCAGCGCAAGGAAGCGCAACGTGGGTTGGCGCATAGACTATTTCTTCATCAATAAAGAAAAAGCGTCCCTGGTCAAGGACGCCTTCATACTCCCCGATATCCAGGGCTCGGACCACTGTCCCATAGGAATAAAGCTGGCCCTTTGAGCTTTGCCGCGCGGCTAGGAGCCTTTATTGCGCGGGCCGCCTGTGGCAATATGACGGGTTTTTTTTGGTATTATAATCCTTATGCTGAAAACTTTTGCCGCATTCCTGTCATTAACGGTTCTCGCCGGCTGTTCCGGGGCTAGGAAATCCGACGGCCGCGACGGCGACGTCAATGCTCCCCGGGGCGTGTCCGCCGGCGTGGTTCTCCCGGGCTTTCCGCTCCCCGGCGTGCCCCTGAAAAACGATCTGCCGGCCGCGGCCGAAAAGGCTGTAAAGCCGGAAGTTCCCGCGACTGCGGCCGCGGAGGCGCCGCCCCCTGAAGCCCCGGCTGCGCCGGCCGCGCAAGCCGAACCCGCCGGAGCCGCGGCAGCCGCCAGCGGAGACCTGGATTTTCACCTTGCCGCAGCCGGGAAATATTTTTCCGGGAAGAAGTACCGTTCCGCCGCCGCCGAATACGGGGCCGCAGTCCCTTTTCTTCCCGCCGGGGACGCCCGCGCGGTATATTTGCTGGAACGGCAGGGCGCCATGCTGCTAAGGGCGGGAAACCGGCCTAAGGCCGGGGAATACTTTCTCGCCGCCATCAACAAAGCGGAAGAGCTCGGCACGGCCGGGAACGACCTGGCCAATGCCCACCTGGGCCTCGGCTACTGCCTGGAAAAAGACAATAAGATTCCTGCAGCTATAAGCAGCTACGAAAAGGCCCTGGAACTTTCCACGGACAAAACCACCAGGGACAGGATCGCCAACACTATAAGCGACCTGAAGCAAGCCGGAAAATGACCCCGGCAGGGGAAAATATGAAAGTTAAAAGGTTTTACGCTCATTGCGATTTGATCGAGGGGACTACGGACGTGTATTATTGCAGTTTCTGCAACAAGCTCGTTAAGGAAAAGCATTTTCACGAGGAACACCTTAAGAAAGACCACGTCCATAAATTCAACGCGACCATGCAGGAGTGGAGACAAAAAGAGGCGAGAAGCACTACAAGGGTGCGCCCCGAGAACGCCGCCAACAGGCTCAAAGATTAGCAGTCTGCTGTTAGTTATACGCTTCCAGGCAGATTACCGCGCTTGGGGCGGGTAAAGATCCAGGGCGGCTTGTAAAATATTTTAAGGCTGGAGGGATGGCCCAGCCAGCCGTCGCGGGTCAGTATCCTCGCTGAAATTTCATTTACTCCGGGCCTGAGGCTGACGCCCACCTTTTCCGGGAACGGGGCCCAGGCGCCCCCATCCGTACTGACCAGGAAAGTCTTGAAGGAAGGAGAGTTTTCCGCGGCCAAAAGCAGTTTCACCACGCCCTCCTCCTTGGGGCTTTCGGCCCAGCGGAACAGCGTCTGGTTCATGTCGCGCCTGAAATCGTCGGCGTCATAAGTATACGGCCTGTCTTCAAAAATTTCACCGCCCTCCGTCCTGTACGCCAGGAAAACGTCTTTCACATACAACCGGTCGCGCCCTACCAGCGGATAAGAGCGGTAGTTCCCAGCCAGCTTTATCCGCCGCTTCACGCCGTTTACCATAACGCTTACGGGCTCGGACAGGTGGTTATTGCGCAGCAGTATGGAATACTGCCGGTAAACGGAAAGGGCTTCCGCTGAGACCTGCGTCTTTTCGCCCGAAGAGGCTACCTTCAAGACGCCCTTGATCTCCCCGCGCCGGCAGGCCCGCGACAATTCAAAACCGCTCAGCGGAACGCCGTTCCGCTCGTAATGCAGGTCTTTATACGCGTCCATGGCCACCCATTTGTCGTAATCGTCGGACCAGACCGCGGCCAGAAAGTGCCCGGGCAGGTCTATGTAGCGGGCGTGCAGCCCCAGCGACAGGCAGGCCTGAACGAAGACTATCGCGTACTGCGCGCAAAAGCCGCGGTTGTCCCGCCGCCGGGCCAGATCGATTATCTCCAGGGCATCCCAGGGCGGGTAGTAAAAAGTGCCGGCCCAGGGCTTCCACTGCGAGTGCGCCCACGCGCGCAGCAGTACCGTCTTCTCCAGCTGTGTCCGTCCCCCCGCCACCACCGAGTCCAGTTTTTCCCTGCTCCTGAGCAGTTTAAGGCGCGGGTGCCCCGGATCCTCCTCGCTGACCCCGTAGTTATAGACGAAGAATTCGCCGTTGTTTTCTTGCAGCTTCAAGATGAAACCGGCCTGGGCGAAATAAAGCGCTATCGAGAAAAGGAGGGCGGCCGCCAGAATTTTTATCCTCATATTTTTAAGGGTATATCACGGAAACCACAACCAGAGAGATTTCACCGCCGCGAAGGGCCACAGACACGCTTTCCCCGGCTTTTCTGCCAAGCAGCGCCGCGGCCAGCGGCGAAGCCCAGTTAAGCTTGCCGGCGGCGGAGTCCGCCTCGTCCTCCCCCACTACCAGGTATTCCCTTTCGGCTCCGGACCGGTCCCGTACCTTTATGGCCGCGCCGAAGCGTATGTCCCCGGCGGCAAGGCCCCGGTTGTCCACCAGCCTCGCGCTTTTTACCTGGCCCTCGTAATAGGCCAGGTCTATCTCGGTCTGCTGCAGGTCCAGGGCGCGCGGCTCCTCCGGACGTTTTTTTGCCAGCAGCCGCAGGCGCAGCGCCGCCAGCTGGGCCGCTTTGAGCTTTAACTGCTCCAGCCCGCGCGGCGTTACGTAATTAGGCCTGCCGCTTGGCTGTTTTTTTACCGGCTCTTCCGGGGCGTCGCTGTCTTCTTTAACAAAAGCTCTGCTCATTTAGGATTAATTATACAATAGCCGCCTTGCCCTTAAAGCTGAATATTTGTTATAAAATTTATATATTCGAATTTCGGCCGAATTTTAGCCCGGAGGAAAAATGACAACAACACAAACACTGCAGCGCACGGCGCTTAATGAAACCTGCCGCAAATACGGCGGCAAAATGGTGGATTTCCACGGCTGGGAAATGGCCATACAGTTCGCGGGCATACTTAAGGAACACGAAGCCGTCAGGAAGTCGGCTGGTATTTTCGACGTCTCTCACATGGGCCAAGTTTTCATAACCGGCGCGGACGCCTTCAAGCTGCTGCAGAAGATCAACACTAACGACCTGCGCAAAGCCACCCCGGGCAAGGGGGTTTATTCCCACGTCACCAACGAGAACGCCGGCCTGGTTGACGATATTATAGCCTTCTGCCTGGCGCCCGACCGCTACCTGGTGATCGTAAACGCCACCACTTCCACCAAAGACTACGAATGGTTCAAAAGCCAGGCCGTAAAGATGCATGTAAAAGTGGAGAATAAGAGCGACGCCTATTCCATGATAGCCGTACAGGGGCCCAATGTGCCCAGGATGTTCGAGAAATTCGCCCCGGAAGCCCTTAAGCTGCCCCGCTTCGGCATTGTGGAGAAAGAGATAATGGGCGAGCATTGCTATGTGAGCCGCACCGGCTACACCGGCGAGGACGGTTTTGAAGTAACGGCCCCCCATTCCATAATAGCGGCTCTCTGGGAGCGGATGATGGAGCTGGGCAAACCCTACGGCATAGTGCCCTGCGGCCTGGGGGCGCGCGACACCCTGCGCCTTGAGTCCGGCTACCTGCTCTACGGCCAGGACGTGGATGATTTCCACACCACCTACGAAACCGGCTACGGCTGGGTGGTGGCCCTGGACAAGGGCGATTTTACGGGCCGCAAAATACTGGCGGATCAGAAGGCGAACGGCGTAAAGCGCCGCCTCACCGGCCTGACCCTTACCGGCGGCGTGCCGCGCTCCGGCTGTAAAGTTTTTATGGGCGGCAGCCAGATAGGGGAGCTTACGAGCGCCACCTACTCGCCCACCCTTAAAAAAGGCATAGGCGCGGGGTATATGGTCCCCCCCGACCTGAAGCCCGGCACACAGGTAGAAGTTGAGATACACGCCAGGCGAGTAAAGGCCGAAATAGTCCGCATGCCTTTTCACAAGGGCACGGCCTTTACTTTTAAACTCTGATAAACAAGTTTTAGACTGACTCTTAAGGAGAATACAATGCATAAACCCGAAGAACTCAAGTACACGAAGACTCACGAATGGCTGCACGCCGGCACCGAAGCCACGATAGGAATTTCAGACCACGCCCAGCACGAAATGGGCGACGTGGTGTTTGTGGAGCTGCCTAAAGTAGGGCAGAAGCTGGAAAAAGAAAAACCCTGCGCGGTAATAGAATCGGTAAAATCAGCTTTTGACATATACGCCCCGGTGTCCGGCGAAGTTACCGAGGTAAACGCCGCCGCCGCCGGCGAACCCGCCCTGCTCAACCAGTCCCCGCTGGACCGGGGCTGGCTGTTCAAGATGAAGCCGGCGAACCCCGCCGAGACCGAAGCCCTTATGGACTGGACAACCTACCAGGATTTCATAAAGCAGCCGGCGCATTAAAGCCGTACAGCGTAAAGCGGGAAGCGTTAAAGAGTTGAACAAAGGACTCCTTACAACGCTTTCCGCTTTACGATTTACGCATTCCGTTCTTTACAGGAGCCAACATGTACATTCCCCACACAAAAACCGATAAAGAGGAGATGCTTAAAACCATAGGCGTTTCATCTTTTGAAGAACTCGTTAAGCAGGTACCCCATAAATTTCTGTGGCCCAAGCTGAACCTCCCGGCCGAAAGCCTGGACGAGGCGCAGCAGGCCGCGCGCATGGCCGGCCTGGCCGCCAAGAACTGCCGCCCGCTGAGTTTCCTGGGCGCCGGCGCCTACGAGCGCTACACGCCCGCCGCCGTCAAGGCCATCACTTCCCGCACCGAGTTCCTGACGGCCTACACGCCTTATCAGCCCGAGGCCAGCCAGGGCACGCTGCAGGCCATCTACGAATTCCAGAGCACGGTAAGCGCGCTCTACGCCATGGACTGCGCCAACGCGTCCATGTACGACGGGGCCAGCTCGTTCGCCGAGGCCGTCCGCGCCACGGTGCGCGTGACCGGCCGCAAAAAGATAGTTTACTCCGCCGGCGTGAACCCGCAGTACATGGACACGCTGAAGACCTATTTCGCCCACTCGCCCGAATACACTTACGTTAAAGTCCCGATGAAGGACGGCGTTATGGATAAGGCCGCCCTGCCGGCCCTGCTTACAGGCGCGGCTTGTCTCGCCGTACAGACCCCGAATTTCCTGGGCCTGATAGAGAACATGGAAGGCGTGGCCGACCTGGTAAAGAAGGCCGGCGCGCAGCTGGTAGCCGCGGCCGACCCGGTCAGCCTCGGGATACTCGCCGCTCCCGGCGAGTACGGCGCGGATTTCGCGGTGGGCGAAGGCCAGAGCCTGGGCCTGCCGCTTTCCTACGGCGGGCCTTACCTCGGCCTCTTTTCCTGCAAGAAGGAGCACGTGCGCCAGATGCCCGGCCGCATAACCGGCCTGACCAAGGATAAGGACGGCAAGCGCGGCTTCGTGCTTACGCTGCAGGCCCGCGAGCAGCACATCCGCCGCGACAAGGCCGCCTCCAACATCTGCTCCAACGAGGCGCTCTGCGCCCTGGCCGCCACGGTGTATTCGGCCCTGTACGGCCCAGAAGGCCTGAAGGAACTGGCCGAGTCCAACGCCGGCGCCGCGGCTTACGCCGCCGAGCGGCTCTCGAAAATAAAGGGCTGCTCGCTCAAGTTCAAGGGCCCCTTCTTCAACGAATTCGTGCTCGCCGTGCCCGGCAAAGCCGCGGCCCTGCGCGAGAAGGCGCTCGCCCGCGGGGTGGACATTGGCCTGCCGCTGGCCCCGCTCTTCCCCGAGCTCGGCGAGACGCTGCTGGTCTGCGCCACCGAGACCAAAACGGAAGCCGACATCTTAAAACTAGAAGCCGCCATAAAGGAGGCCCTATGACCTGCGCTCCCAAATTAGACAACCGCCTCAGCATAGAGAAGTCCGAAGCCGGCCGCCGCGGTCTGTGCTGCAAGAACCCGCTGCGCGCCAAGGCCAAACTGCCCGCCGCGCTGAAGCGGAAGTCCCCCCTCAAGCTGCCGGAGCTGTCCGAGTTCGACGTGGTGCGGCACTACACGCGCCTGTCGCAGCTGAACTTCTCGGTGGACACGCACTTCTACCCGCTGGGCTCCTGCACCATGAAGTACAACCCGCGCTTCAACGAGGAAGCCGCCGCCCTTGAGGGCTTCGCCGGCCTGCACCCGCTGGCGCACGACAACTGCGCGCAGGGCACGCTGGAACTGATCCACGACCTGTCCGCCCGCCTAACCGAGCTGTGCGGCATGGACGCCATCACGCTGCAGCCCGCCGCCGGCGCGCACAGCGAGTTCACAGGCCTGCTGCTGGCCAAGGCCTACTTCGAGGCCAAAGGCGAGAAGCGCAACGAGATCATAGTTCCCGATTCCGCGCACGGCACCAACCCCGCCACCGCTTCGATGGTGGGCTTTACCACCGTCAACATCGCCTCCAAGCCCGACGGCCGCCTGGACGTGGAGGAGCTGAAGAAGCATATCGGCCCGAAGACGGCCGCGCTGATGCTGACCATGCCCAACACGCTCGGCATCTTTGAGAGCAACATAGAGGCCATCGCCAAGGCCGTGCACGAAGCCGGCGCGCTGTTCTACATGGACGGCGCCAACCTGAACGCCCTCATCGGCATGGTAAAGCCCGGCGACTTCGGCGCGGACCTGATGCACCTGAACTTTCACAAGACCTTCTCCACCCCGCACGGCGGCGGCGGCCCCGGCGCCGGCGCCATAGCGTGCCGTAAGCACCTGGCCCCGTTCCTGCCCGTACCGCTCGTCAAGAAGTCGGGGAGCGGCTACGTCTCCGACTTCGGCGACGGCCGCTCCATCGGCAAGGTTAAGGCCTTCTTCGGCAATACCGGCGTGCTGGTGCGCGCCTACGCCTACATGCTGGCGCATTCGGCGGCGGAGTTCGGAGACATAGCCCGCTGCGCCATCATCAACGCCAACTACGTGCGCTCCCTGCTGATGGATATTTACCCGTCGTACTC